>DUUN01000869.1 GCA_012841535.1 Gallicola sp.
TATCCTGTTTTGTTTCCTCATCCAAATCGTTAAACATATCATAATCCTTTTTAGCTTCTTCTTTATCGCCGTTATGCTTTTTTAGAAACAGCCTTTTTATATCACCTGTGGTCATTTTATTTACCGATTTGTCCGTTATAGGTTTACTCGGGGTCTTGTCAGGGTCATCATCCCCAGTTTCAATCATAAAGGTTTGTCTTAAAGCATACTTATATGCCCCAGTCATAGCCTTATAAGTTTTTTTATCGGTAGTGTCATAACCGCCGCCCGGAACTTGAACAGTGATGCTATTTCCTTCTATATCAGCAATTCTGTAGGTAACAAGGATGTCTTTTTCGTATTGAGTTTGATTTGTTACTTCTGTTTTTTCAGGATAGATTACAAGCCCCTCTTTTATCATCTCCTTTCTAATATTCGATACGATTTTTTCTGCACTCAAATATTTATATTTCGTGTTCTTAAATTCCACATCACCATCCTTTTTCATATAGTCTACATTCTTCATTACGTTTGCTATTTTTTCAAATATTGTCATCTGAAGCCTCCTTTATGAATTCGTAAAAATCATTTTTTCTAATTTTTGTTTTTAACTTATAGATTCTAAGGCAGTTCAGGAATATCTCTTTACATACTTCTATGTCTGCCTCTTCTTCAATATTAAACTTTTCACTATTTGTTCGGGGAATATTTAAGATGATTATCTTCTCTACCTTATAGCCGTGCTCTTCTAAGAGTATTACATATCCTCCGGTCTGGACTAAGTGCTCATCGTATATATCCTTACCGGTCTTCAGGTCAATTAGTGAGTATACACCATCAACTTTTCCATAAATATCAAGAGTTCCACCAAAAAAATGTGTTTCAGAAACTAACGGTTTTTCTATTAATTCCGGTTCAAGTTTATGGTCCTTGTACCAGCTATCAAACTTCAAAACAGAGTTCTCGGCTTGCCTGATTTGATTTTCGGAATAATCTGAAGTATCGGTTTTTATTCCCTGTAAGGTATTTGTAATAAACTCGTGAGCAAGCGTTCCAATCTCGGCTTTATCGTCTCTATATTTATTTGCCAGCATTCCATCCAAACCGATTTTATTTGCCCAGCTAATTAAGGCTTGCTTATTCCAGCCGAGCTCGCCTGTGATTGTAGTAACTCCGGGAACTTTTATTCCGTCTTTAGTCTTATATTGGATATGTGCTTTATATTTTTTCATTCCTCCCCCTCGTAGTCTTCGCAGTGAAATTCAACATGAGGGTCTGGTATTGGTACCCTATTATCCCAATTATCAAAGCAATACCATTCAGTCCCGGAATCATTAAGATGTTTGCAATCTATACACTTCATAATTCACCTGCGTTTTTATCAATAGTAATTTCGTTTTTTACATCAGAGATTTCCATCCATGTTTCGACTACATCATCCCAATACATTTCTACTGGTTCAATCGCAGTTTCAAATTTTTCATTAACTGCAAAATTTAGCTTATCTACAAAATCATCAATATCTTCCTGTTTATGGAAATACAGATTTATAGTAGATACACTATCCCTTATTTCCAATACTGTTACATCTCTAAAAACCCTTTTTGTAATTTTAATTTCGTCTTCAATAAAGACATCCACAAATGTATTCATTTTCTCCTCCTTTTATATTTTTGATTTTTCTAACATCATATCTAACTCATATGTATTCCAGAGTGCCCCCACAGGCACATTTAAAATTGAAGCTAATTTTTCTGCTATTTCAATGTCGGGATACATCTTTTTTTGTTCGATAAATGAGACATAGGTTTGTGTTATCCCGAGTAGTTCGGCTAATTTTTGCTGAGTGATATTATTTTTTCTTCTATAATAACGTATTGATTTGTCTTCCATATATTTAGAATCCTCCAAAACGATTATTAATAATTATTAATACTAAGATAATTATAACATAGTCATCTTATATGTCAAATAATTATCATGCCTTATTTTTTAGATTTTATATATATCTCTATATCTTTCCTATTCCAGAGTTCCACCCTGCCTTCTTTAAATACAGGCTCAGGGAACTCTCTTTTTTGCTTCAATTGCCAGAAGTATTGTCGTGATACTCCCAGCAACTCCTGAATTTTTTTGCCTGTTATTAAGTCTTTCATTTCTTACCTCCTTCTATTTAATAATCTCAACCAAGCACACCACACGGATGTGCAAGGTTCAGGCTATTAATTCTCCTTTCTTTTTAGCCACTTCTCAATCTCTTCTTCGGTGTGGCACTTATTTTTTAATATTTTGTAAAATTACTTTTTATATGTTCTTCGTCTTTGTATCCGTATAAACCTTTATTTTTTAGATAATTTATAACACAATCAAGACAGCAGAA
>DUUN01000372.1 GCA_012841535.1 Gallicola sp.
CCGGTGCTGACAGGTACGAAACTTCAGTCTTAATAGCAGAACAAGTATATGTAAAACCAAAACATGCAGTAATAGCAAGTGGAGAAGTATTCCCAGATGCTATAGTTGGGGCACCATATGCAGCTAAGAAGAGTTATCCAATAGTATTATCTAGAGGAAACAATGTTCCAGATGTTGTTATGGACTATATAGGTGGGAATAGATAGAATAAATCATATTGATTTAGAATATTTCTCATAGGAAAAGGTCAGGAGTAATATTACTCCTGGCTTATTCCTTATATATAAAGTTTATATATGTATATTAATTAATAGATATTATTTTTAAAAGGGAAAATTTTTTGGAAAAATAATAAAAATCAAAAGATATTAGAAAACCAAAGCTCTAAAGAGCAAGGTTTTAGCAATGGATATATTAAATAATATTGTGCTAGGCATAAGCACCATCTATTTGACAGTAAATAAGGATTTTATAATATAAAATAAAGTAATGAATTTGAGAACATAATGCTATTTAAATATTGAATTGAAAGGAGCGGGGAATGAAAGTACATATTAAGAGAGGAGAGGAAAGGATAAAAATTATAAATTGGATAATTGTATTTTTAACAGCGATTATGCTGTCAATATTATTCAATGGGAAATCCTTTGCCGATGATGGTTGGAATGGTGATGGAACAGAAAATAGTCCTTATAGAATTGAAAATGTTGAAGATTTAGCAAGACTTGCTGAGGAAGTAAATAAGGAACAATCAGAAAGAAATGATTATGAAGGAAAATATTTTGAATTGGTGAATGATATAGATTTAAAGGATTATGATAATTGGACTCCAATAGGACGCATAATAAATTCAGGTGACCAGAGACAATTTAAAGGGAATTTTAATGGAAACAATAAGAAAATATCTAATTTGAAAATTAAGGATGAGAACCTATATCATGTAGGCTTATTTGGAGATATAAAAAATAGTGAAATAAAAAATTTACATATTGCAAGTGGGCAAGTAGAAGGAAAATCATGTGTAGGAGCTATAGTAGGAGCAATGACTGATTCTTCTATTAGTAATTGTAGCAATAGTATTACAATTGGTGGAGAAAACGAGATAGGTGGAATAGTAGGTTATATATTGAATTCCAATGTGGAATATTGTAAAAATAGAGGAAAAATAAAAGATGGAAAGGGCACAGGTGGAATTGTAGGAAGTTTTCATAGGTATTCTAATGTAAAAAATTGTTGTAACTTAGGAGAAATTTCCTCTACAAATATAGAGGGTTATATAGGTGGAATTGTAGGTTACGGAAGTGTCAATTCTAAAATATATAATTCTTTTAATATTGGAAATATAGATGGGGAAAAATATGTAGGTGGAATTGCTGGTGCTAATCAATATATATATAATTGCTATAATATTGGGGAAGTAAAGGGAGAGGAACAAACAGGGGGAATATTAGGATTCGATCAATTTATATATTCCAACAATTGTTACAATATTGGAGAAATAAAAGCTAATAAAACTGTAGGAGGAGTTTTTGGTTATATTGGTCCTCTATCAAGGTATTCTAAATTTGAGAGATGCTATTTTGATAAAGATAGAAATGGAAAAGGTATGGGATTGGCAGATAAAGGATTAGAAGATACAACTATAGGTCTTTCAATAGAGGAAATGTTAACTCATGGTAAAATGGACTTAGAAGATGATGCTATTTGGTCAGATATTTTTGCAGAGAATGAATTTGCATATCTTCCTCAATTGAAAGTTTTTGAAGAATCTACAAATACTGAATTTAAAACATTAAGTAAAGAAAGTGTAAAAATACCGAGAGAGGTTAAAAAAGTAAAGGTAATTGTAGAAGATAAGGTTAGCTATGGCACAAAATTAAAGGATATTTCAGTTATAGTAAAAGATGAGAATGATAATATATTGACTGGTGGTAAATTTAACTGGGATAATCCAGATACAGAAGTTATAAATACCGATAAATATTTAGGAACTTATAGCCACGAAAGTTTATTATATAAGGACAATAAGATAGAAGTAGAAATAAATGTAAAAGAAAAACCAGGAAAACCAACTGGCACTATAAAAGAAATAACTTTAGTAGGTGGAAAATCTACACTAACGGAAAATATAGAAAGTCAACTAATGGACTTTGTACAATTTAGGTTATCTGGTAAAGACCGTTACAGTACATCAGTAGCAGTATCAAAAGAATATGACAAATCCAATGTGGTATTATTAGCAAGTGGAGAAAAATATACAGATGAATTAACAGCAACAGTGCTTGCAAATAAACTAGGTGCACCAATAATGTTAACAAGAAAAGATGCTATTCCAGCAGAAGTGAAAGCTGAAATTAACAGACTTGGAGCGACTAAGGTAATATTAATAGGTGGAAATGCTTCTATATCTGAAAAGGTAGAAAAAGAACTAGCTAACTACACTGTAGAAAGAATTGGTGGACCAGACAGATACGATACAGCAATTCTTGTAGGAAACCAAGTAAGAGCTTTAATAGCTAGTAAGACAGAAGCAATATTAGTAGATGGAACAAACTTCCCAGATGCAATAGCAATGACATCTATGGGTGTAGAGCAAAATATGCCAATCCTATTAACAAAGCCGGGACAATTACCAGCAAGTACAGCAAAAACAATACAAGACTGGAAATTAACTAAGGTAACAATAGGTGGAGGAAGTAAGTCGGTATCAGAAGCTGTAGAAAAAGAAGTTAGAAAATATGCAGAAGTAAGTAGAATATCCGGTGCTGACAGGTACGAAACTTCAGTCTTAATAGCAGAACAAGTATATGTAAAACCAAAACATGCAGTAATAGCAAGTGGAGAAGTATTCCCAGATGCTATAGTTGGGGCTCCATATGCAGCAAAGAATGGTTATCCAATAGTATTATCTAGAGGAAACAATGTTCCAGATGTTGTTATGGACTATATACTTGGTAACAGATAATTAAATATCAAATAAAAACAAAGCAGAGTAGATTATTATTTTCTACTCTGTTTTTTATGTAATAGATTGTAAAACTAAAAATCATTGATGAATAATAATAAAAAATAAATTTAATAAAACAAAACTATAGATGAAATTAAATATATTGAACAATAAATCAATAGATGATAGTATTGAGATAATTAAGTAGAAGGGAGAATCCTATATGAGAAAATTAAAAATAAAAAAATATTTGGGTTTAATATTAGCATTAACAATTATGTTTTCAAATACGATAGCTTTAGCTTCAAATGAAGTTAAACAGGAGGCAAATGAAGAGATAATTGATACAATGAGTGAAGATGAAGAAGTAGTTCCAACTGAGGAGAACTTTTCTGATAAAGAAGAGAAAGCAGAAAACTCCTTGAAAGAATTTAAAGAAGAAGTTCAACTCTTAGCGAGTGAAGCTATTCAATATAACTCTTGGGATGAGGTACCAGATATATTACCTGCAGGGACCTATGATTTTTCAAACTTGCCGGAAGAGGCAGGGAAGGTTGAAGACTACTTAGTAAAACCTAAGGAGATAACTATTGATGGCGTTGAGGTAAAAATAATTGGTAGTAGTAGTGAAACTATATTTAAATATCTTCAAATCAATCTAAAAAATAAAGCGAAGCTTATGATTGAAGATTTAAAAGTCGATAATTTTCGAGGTCGCGCTCAAAGATATATTTCCGGTAATCGTGTTTCAGCAGTAAAAGTCTTAGATGATTCAAATAATGTACTTATTGTTGAAGGAGAAAACAATTATTTAACAGGAAATGAACATGGAGCTGGTATTGGAGTCAATGCTGGAACATCTTTAACAATAACAGGTGGTGAAAACTCTAAATTAGAAGTGATTGGTGGTTATATTATTGAAGAGACTAATAATTCAGATTCAGGGGCTGGAATAGGCGGGGACTATCAAAATTGTTGTGGAAATATAAGCTTTACCGGTGATGTAATGGTTGAAGCGAAAAGTTTAGGTAATGGGGCAGCCATTGGATCGGGTTATCTAAAATTTGGTTTGCAAGGAGATAAACCGAAAGGACCAAATGGGACTATTATGATTAAAGACAAAGTAAGAATAGAGGCACATTCTATAAGAAATTTGAATTTTACTAACGGTGCAGGGATAGGTTCAGGGCAAAGTTATGGTCATTACAGTAAAGAGGAGGCAATTTATTCTCCTGTGATAAATATTGAAGGAAATGCAAAAGTGAATGCTTCTACAAGAGGGAGCAATGTGGCAGCTATTGGAAATGCATATGGTATTAATTTAGGTCAAATAAATATTAAGGACAATACCACTGTAATTGCAGTTAATAATGCTGTTTATAATCCTGAAAAATACGAAGAAAATTTTGGTTTTGGGGATATTACAGGTGGTAGTGTTGGACCGGGGATAGGGTTTCAGATGCAAAATACTATTGAACATGACAACAAGTTTGATTATATAAATATCTCGGGAAATCCTACAATAGTAACAGGTGGAAATGAAGGTGGAATAATATCACCTAATGGAAAAATTAATATCTCAGGTGGTACTATAAAAATATTCACAAGAAACGGCGGGGGAATTGGAATAGACATTCCGGCTAAGTTCGGAGATGATTTATCAGGTGAAATTAATATTAGTGGTGAAAGCACTCGTATTGACATATTAGGTCGTGAAACTGTTACTCAGGAGAGAAAAGACAATGATATATATGGTTATTTAGATGATTATCAAGTTGGTGACATTATTGATAATTTTCATCCTGGAATAGGCCTTGAAGTTGCCAATGAAATAGATGCAGTGAAGATGAATATCAATATTAAAGATGCAACGGTTAATATTTCAGTAGGTGATGGAGCTGCTATTGGAGGAGCAGGAACAAATAAACGTAAAACCGCCCCAACTAAAAGCTATTCAAACATACTAATAGATGGAGCAATCATTAATGTAGAATCCAGGAGAGGTGCTGGAATAGGTAGTGGCTTAATGTCAAATGATAAATGGCATATTGATATTAAAAATAATTCGCAAGTTACGGCGAAATCTGTAGACGGTGCAGGAATCGGCGCTGGAGTTTCTCAATATTATAAGGGCAATAATACTCCTGGATATGCAGGAAATATTGTGATAGACAATAGTAGCGTGACAGCTTCCAGTAATTATGGTGCCGGAATCGGTGGGGGAAGGACTATGGACTACGATGATAGTGGAAAGCAGACTGGTATACAAAACCCTAGGAGCATAGATACGGAAGGGGCTTTGAAAATTTTGAACAATGCCAATGTGAAAGCCTATTCTGGTGCATATTTTGCAGGTGGTTCAAAATTTTTCTATCGAGATGCTATTACTGCAAAATTGTTAGAGGGCTCTAACTTAACTATGGCAAGTCATACTTTAAATCCACTGTTGAAAATAAATGAAGATTTAACAATTAAAACCTATGATGAATCAGGTAAAGAAGTTGCTGAAATGACTTTGCCCAAAGGGGCAAGAAGCTATGCCTATTCAATTCCTAAAGGTACAGGGACTACCTATAGTGAAAAAGCTATAGATAGCAATGGAAATACTTACAGTATTGCACAATATGAAAATGAAGATTTAAATATTAGTTACAGAGAAGCAGGACGCCATCCGGAGAATAAAAACTTATTTACAGCTGTTACAGAATACAAAGGTGCAGACTCAAATCATCTTGATGATAATACCGTAGTTGGATTAATACCGGTAATGTACAGTGTGAAATATGATGGAAACAATGCAGATAGCGGAAGTGTTCCAGTAGATGGGAATTCACCATATGAAAAAGATAATGAGATAACCGTACTAGGAAATACAGGTAATTTAGTAAAAGAGGGATATACTTTTAAAGGGTGGAACACTAAAGCAGACGGAAGTGGTATAGCCTACAAGGCAGGAGATAAATTTAATATAACAGATAATGTTACTCTTTATGCCAAATGGGAAAAAAATGAAGAATCAACGAAACCAACAAATCCAAGTGAACCAACAAATCCAACAGTTCCAAACAAACCAGGAAGGCCTATAGGAACAATAAAGGAAATAACCCTGGTAGGTGGTAGAGCAACATTAACTGAAAATATAGAACGTCAATTAATGGACTTTGTACAATATAGACTATCTGGTAAAGACCGTTATGCTACATCAGTAGCAGTAGCAAAAGAATATGACAAATCCAATATAGTATTACTAGCAAGTGGAGAAAAATATACAGATGAATTAACAGCAACAGTACTTGCAAATAAACTAGGTGCACCAATAATGTTAACAAGAAAAGATGCTATTCCAGCAGAAGTA
>DUUN01000433.1 GCA_012841535.1 Gallicola sp.
CAGTAAATGAGATTTTTTTACTATTTTTGTATTGCATGTGTCGGGTGAGTGTTATTTTTTATTTAACACCTTAAAGATAAATACTTTATCTGACACATGCAACTTTTATTTGAGACTTTTAGGTATGAGTATTTTTTAATTCTCAGTCATATACTTAGTAATAAAATAATGAATTCTTATGAACAATGCTAAACATTTTATTTTTCTTACTCCATCTATTGTTAATATTGGTGGTGCACAATTATATATATCAAAAAAACAGAGTGGCTCGAGAGTATTGGATGTAAAGTTGATGTGTATTTTTTTAATATAGGCATAATTGAAATAGAAAATTTAAAAAGATTTAGAAGTAACTATATAAAAGATTTGTCTATTCCATATCTTGCAACTACTAATAAAATAAGAAAACTAGTTGCTAGTAAAATATCCAACACTTCTACAGACACTGTAGAATATGTTGTTGAAACACACACACCAAGTTTATCTTTATGGGGTGAATATATTTCAAAACAGATAAAAGCAAAACATATATCATATTTCTTATCTGAAAATTTTGCCCCTTTAACAATAAAGAATTTTGCTTTTTTTAAATTCAAATTAGAGCAAAATTTATTGTATGGAATTTCAGATAAATCAATTTCAGGTTTATTTGGTTATGAATTGAAAAGTGTTACATTAAATGCAGTTGGATGTTCTACTAACATCGTAGAAGAAATAGATTTGAAAGAATTTAGTTCATTACAGAGAAGAGATTATAATATATTATCTTTAGGAAGGTTAGATAAACCGTATATTTTTAATATGATAAAATCTATCAAAATGTTTGCTATTGATAATATAGATAAAGAAATAAATTTATTTATAGTTGGAGATAGTTCAAATTCAACAATAACAAAAAAAGTACTTGAGCAATTTGAATCATGTAAAAATATACATTGTTTGTTTTTTGGATATTTATATCCTATTCCTAGAAAAATATTTACTTTATCTGATGTTTGTATTGCAAGTGCAGGTAGTGTTCGAGTTGCTTCTAAAGAAAACGTACCCACTATTGTTATAGATGCTAATGATTATGAAGCTATAGGTGTTTTTGGTTATACAACAGATAATACTTTATTTAGGAGTGATGAGGTTCCAACTTCAATTGTAAAGCTTTTACATAATGTATTGGTTGATAAAATTTATTCTTTAAAAGAAAACATAATTGTTACATCTTCAGAAAAAAATGTATTGCACCTTGATTTTTCACATCATCAAAATATTATGAATCAATATTTTAATGGAGATTACTTTAATTTAGATTTATTACAGTTAACTTTTAAGGATAAAATAAAAAGAGCAATTGTAATTTTAAATAAAAATGCTTTTCTGAATCTAAAGCAAAAAATAAGTAAATTTAATATATTTGCCTGACTTATTTAAGTTCTTAGAGAGATTGCAACTCTAAAGAAATAATATTATTGCAGTTAAAGTAAAGTCAATTAAACTAAAAGAAAATAAGCAAATTTTATTTGAATAATTTAATAAAAATATATCTATGCAGCTTACACTTATTGCTGGCGCACGCCCCAACTTCATAAAAATTGCCCCTATCATCCATGCTATACAAAAAGCAAAAGATGAAGGCAAAGATATTAACTATCGTTTGATACATACTGGTCAACATTACGACCAAAAGATGAGTCAAACTTTTTTTGATGAACTCAATATACCTAAACCAGATCTAAATCTTGGTTGTGGTGGTGGTACACAAGCAGAACAAACTGCAGCTATTATGTTGGCTTTTGAAAAAGAGCTGTTAGCAAATCCTACAGACTTAGTTCTAGTAGTAGGGGATGTTACTTCTACTATGGCCTGTTCGATAGTAGCTAAAAAACAGCACACTAAAGTCGCACACGTAGAAGCAGGAATTCGCTCTTTTGATATCACAATGCCCGAAGAAATAAATAGAATGGTTACGGATAGTATTACCGATTATTTTTTCACTACTTCGGAACATGCTAATGAAAATCTGATAAAGAGTGGAGTTAATGAGGATAACATTTTTTTTGTTGGCAATGTAATGATTGATACGCTATTGAAAAATATGCCGCGGTTTAGTAAACCTGCATTTTTTGAAGAGCACAACTTAAAAGAGAAAAAGTATTTTGTACTGACGATGCACCGCCCTGCTAATGTAGATGAAACAGAGAAGCTTAAAGCAATGATGCAAGAGATAATAGATAACTCTCAAGACTTACCAATTATTTTCCCAATCCATCCACGTACAGCAAAAATATTTAAAGATTTAGTCATTACAGCCGATAATCTTAAAATAGTTGATCCGTTGGGCTATTTAGAATTTAATTATTTAGTACAACACTCATTTGCTGTAATAACAGATTCAGGTGGCATAACTGAAGAGACAACTGTTATGGGTGTTCCTTGTCTCACACTTCGTGACAATACCGAACGTCCTGAAACCATAACCATGGGTACAAATGAGTTGGTAGGTACTAATCCTGAACATATTAAACCTTATATGGATAAACTATTTGCAGGAGAGTGGAAAATGAGCGGAGAGATACCATTGTGGGATGGGAAGGCTGCGGAAAGGATTGTTAATACCGTACTTAATCTATAATTGTATAGCAGTAATGTTTCAGTTCTTTAATTAACCAGACAAAGTAATATGTCTTTAATAGGAAAACAAGATTTAAAAATACGAATAAGATTATTCCTCTTAAATACAATCATTTAACTCATTTTTTATTTGCGGTTATAATTGTTGCAAATTCATTAACATGGGTTATTAACATACCTAAGTCATTAGTAATAAGGGAGTATCCCACGAACTGTGTAAGTAGGTAATCTGGAGGGTTGAACTCCGGAGTTCAACCCTCCAGAAATTTTTATTAACTTACCACTTCAACAGTTATGAGAAAAGAAGAATTATTTAAC
>DUUN01000818.1 GCA_012841535.1 Gallicola sp.
CTTATTTAGAAAACAAAGATTCTAATTTTTTGGAAAAACTACTTTATGAAGGCAGACTATCTGTAATATACAGATACGAAATATTTAATTCTTTAATGGAAAAATTAATAAAAAATACTATAGATTTTAGTATTTATGGACTAAACTTTAAAGTAGCTCCTTATAATTTTAAAATAAGTAAAAATATTTTAAATATTTCCTTATATAATTTGCAAAAAAATACTTTAGACTTGGAATTTAATTCTAAATATTATTCAATTGCTAATAGTGAAAATTTTTTAATTTTAAAATTTAAAGCTCTTACTGGTTTAATTGATTTTAAAACAAATGCTACTTGTGTAATTTATCCAGATGTTTTTAATATAAAAAACATCTATCCTAATATTAAAGATAATCTTATACCTATATTTATAGATGAAAAATATAATATAGAGCTTATTAAAAATATTGTAATTAACAGTTTAAAAAATATAAAAAACTATGCCTAAAAGCATAGTTTTTATATTTTTATTCATTCATTAAACCTAATCTATCAAATATATAAAATAAAAGACTTAAAATTACCGCTACTAATGAGGACAATACCATTCCTGATAATTGTATTCCTGCAAAATTAACTTGTAAACCACTTAATCCTGTTACAAACACCACTGATGTTAATATTAAATTCTTAGATTTACTATAATCAACTTTTTCATCTACTAATAATCTTATTCCTGATGAACCTATCATTCCATATAATAAAAATGTAACGCCACCTATAACATCTCCTGGTATTGTTTGAATTAAAGCTGATAACGGCCCTATAAACGCCATTAAAATAGATATAACTGCAGCACCGGCTATAACATAAACAGAATATACTCCTGTAACTGCCATTACTCCAATATTTTCTCCATAAGTAGTAGTTGGTACTCCTCCCACCATTCCAGATACAGCAGTTGAAAAGTTATCTGCAAATATACTTCTATGAAGTCCTGGGTCCTTTATTAAGTTTTTACCAATAATATTACTAGTAACTACCTGATGACTAATATGTTCCGATGTAATAACTAAAATAACAGGTAACATTGTAAGTATAGCCTTCATATCAAAAGCCGGTAATCTAAATGTAGGTAGAGTAAATAACTTAGCTTCTAAAACAGGTGTAAAGTCAACTAAATCTAAGGCAAAAGCCACTAAGTATCCTACTATAATAGCTATTAAAATTGGAATAGTAGCTAAGAATTTTTTAAATATTACCGAGCCGATTACAGCTACCAATAAAGTAACTAAAAATACAACTATGTGCTCCATTGAAGCATTTTCAGTCATAATTTCTGCACCAATTTGTCCACCTTTAACTGTAGCTCCTGCAAGTTCAAAACCTATTAACGAAACTACTGCTCCCATTGCAGCTGGAGGTAGAACAACATTAATCCAATCAGTTCCAAACTTATAAATAATTAAAGCTAATAAACAACCTAAAATTCCAATAGCAACAAAAGCCCCTTGAGCATACTCTGCTCCCATTGAATTAATTATTATTCCAGCTGGTCCTAAAAAAGCAAAACTGGAGCCTAAGTAAGCTGGTGCTTTCTTTTTAGTAATTAGAATAAATAATAATGTTCCTATACCATTCATTAATAAAACAATAGCTGGATCAAATTTCAAAACAATAGGAACTAATACCGATGCACCAAACATAGCAAATGTATGCTGTATACTTAGTGGCACCAACATTCCAAAAGGTACTTTTTCATCTACATCTATAATTCTCTTTGACATATTTCCTCCTTTAATATTCTTTAATCTTTATCATTTTACAATGTAATATTGATTTTTACAAGCTTTCAATTTGACTTTCCATTTATGTAATGATAGACTTATTGTAATAATTACAAAGGGTGATAATATGGATACTAATAACTTGAAAAATATGTTGATTGACGCAAATATTAAGCCTACATTTCAAAGATTAAAAATCCTAGAATATCTTAATTTAAATCATACACATCCTACTGTTGATGAAATATATATTAATCTATGCCCTATTATTCCAACACTTTCTAAAACAACAGTATATAATACTTTGAAATCATTTGTTAAGGCAAAAATTGTAGATGAAATTAAAATTGAAAATACGGAAATTAGATACGATATAGTAACTGATCCCCATGGACATTTTAAATGTAAGAAATGTGGTACTATATATAATTTTAATTTTCCTTATAATTTAATAGATTCTGAAGAATTAAAGGATTTTGAAATCGATAGTAAAAATGTATATTTAAGTGGTACTTGTCCAAAATGTCAAGAAATTGAAATATAATAAAAAATCCAGTTGCAAATTTGCAACTGGATTTTTTATTTATAGATAATATTTTTTACTTACTGTTAAATCATCATTTAATTCTAATACTAAAGGTTCACCTGTTGGTATTTCCAATTTCATTATTTCATCATCAGAAATGCCTTCTATATGTTTCACTAACGCTCTTAGTGAATTTCCGTGAGCCGCAACTAAAACTGTTTTATTATCTAGTACTAAAGGAGCTATCTGATCTTCCCAAAAAGGTATTACTCTTTCCAGTGTAACTTTTAAATTCTCACCAAGTGGAACGGTTCCTTTTGGTAAATTTGCATATTTTCTATCAAATACCTGTTCTTCAGTACTTAATAGTGGAGGAAGTACATCATAGGATCTTCTCCATTGATGAACTTTTTCATCACCATATTTTTCTGCAGTTTCTTTTTTATTTAATCCCTGTAAAGCGCCATAATGTCTTTCATTTAATCTCCAAGATTTGATTTCTGGAATCCATAGTTGATTTGACTCTTCTAGCACAATATGACAGGTTTTAATAGCTCTCTTCAAAACTGAAGTAAAAGCTAGATCAAATTCAATTCCTGCTTCTTTAATTTTTTTACCAGCATTTTCTGCTTGTTTATATCCCTCATCACTTAAATCTACATCGACCCAGCCTGTAAATTTATTTTCTAAATTCCATTCACTTTGACCATGTCTAACAAAAACTATTTTTTTCATAATATCTGCTCCTTAATAAAATTATATAATTAAATAGATATTTATTACTTTAATACCCCACTTTTATTTAATATTTTCAAAAATAAATAAGTGATTAATACATCTATTGGATATTTCCCAATTTTAGTTATATATATTGCCTTAGTTAATAATAAATTTTTAGAATATAATATATAAATCCAAGTTGGTGTCATTATAAAAGAAACTAATATAAGTTGTATAAAAAATGCAACAACTATTCTTTTAAGACTAATTTGTTTCTTATGAAAAAACACACCATATATAAACCCTTCTACCATAGCATTTAAGGTAAATCCTATAAAAAATAAACCTTTAGGAAACATTACTGCTCCTATAATATCACCTATTCCCCCTACTATTACTGCCGGCATAGGTCCATATAAATAACCTACAACAACTAAGGCTAAAAATTGAAAACCTATCATTATAGTATTTCCAAATAAGGGTATTTCAAATAGACTCAACACTACATTCAAAGCTATCATTATTGCACATATAACTAAATTTCTTACATTTTTAAGCTCTTTAATATTAAACCACTCTTTTATAATTGACATTTACTCACCTTTTTTAAACTTCAATTTTAATATTCTTCTACCTATAATAAAATATATAACAGAGGAAATAACTCCTTGCAATAAATCATAAGGTATTGATGTTAAACCAGTAATAAAACTTCCTATTATTAACGATCCAGATATATAATACCCAATAACGAGAATAATTATCGCTAAAATTATTCCAATTAAATTTTTAATTCCATAAAATTTACTCTTATAGGCAAATTGTCCTACAATAAATCCCATTAATCCCTTTATAATTAAGGAAAATATTGCCCATTGTGCTCCACCGGACAAAATATCAGCTAGGGCTGATCCTATTCCACCAGATAAAGCTCCTATGGCAGGTCCAAATAAACTTGCTCCTAAAAAGATGAACAAATCTCCAAAATTTATGTATCCTGAAACTGCTGGAATTGGAATTCTTATAATTATTGTACCTATTATTACCAATGAAGTTAATAAAGCACAATAAATTAATTTTTTTAATTTATTATCCATAAACAAACACTCCAAATAATTCAAGAAAAAGCAAACACAACACTAAGTGTTGTGTTTGCTATTTTTCTTGAATAATATCTTTAACCTTCATTAATCTTGTTATTGTTGCTCTTTCATTTTCGTCTAATTTACTACGAATATATTTTATAGTTTCCTCTAAGTCTGGAATTGTTCTATATTCCAATGCATTTACTCTTCTTCTTGTCTTTTCTAGCTCTTTTGCCATTAACTGACAAGCTTTTTCTACTTCTGCTAATTCTAGAAGTTTATCCATAACCTTGTCTAAACCCTCTATTGCATAATCTAAATCAGCTGAAGTTTGAGCATAACCATAAGGATAAATACTTCCTGTATCATCTATTTCAGTCTTAATAAATTTCATAACAGGTATATTCACACTCATTATATTTTTTGTAGTAATATCAACATCTATATTTTCTTTTGGAAAAGAAACAGCTTCATCAAGAAATTCCGGACTCATTATAGCAGATGCAAGCAAAAAATCTTTAAAGGAATTACTTAACTCTTCTTCTACTTCAAGTCTTAATTCCTTATTTTTCCTAATTAAGCTAATAAAACGTCTCATTAACTCATCTTGCTTATCTTTCAATAATTTATGTCCCCTAGTAGAAGTAGCTAGTCTTTCTTTTAATTCCGATAAGACCATTCTAGTAGGATTTACATTTAGCTTAGCCATCTAATCATCCCCTTGAGAGTCATCCAAATATTTATCTAAATATTCATCCCTTATTCTCTTTAGTTCAGATCTTGGAATTAATCTTAATAATTTCCAACCAAGATTTAATGTTTCTTCTATGGATCTATTGTTATAATAACCTTGATTTACATATTCTTTTTCAAATTCTTCAGCAAATTTTGAAAAGGCCTTATCTGCTTCAGATAATGCACTTTCTCCAAGAATAACAGCTAAGTCTCTTGCTTCTCTACCAGATGCATATCCTGCATATATTTGGTTCATTGTATCAGCATGATCTTCTCTTGTTTTGCCTTTACCAATACCCTTATCTTTCAATCTTGAAAGTGAAGGAATAACAAAAATTGGAGGCTCAATACCGGACTTATATAAATCTCTTGATAATATTATTTGTCCTTCTGTAATATAACCTGTTAAGTCTGGAATAGGATGTGTAATATCCTCTTCAGGCATTGTTAAAATTGGTATTTGAGTTATTGAACCATTTCTTCCTTTAATTCTTCCAGCTCTTTCATATATTGTAGAAAGGTCGGTATATAAATATCCTGGATAACCTCTACGACCTGGAACTTCCTTTCTAGCTGCTGAAACTTCACGAAGTGCTTCTGCATAGTTAGTCATATCTGTTAAAATAACAAGAACATGCATTCCTTTTTCAAAAGCTAAGTACTCAGCACATGTAAGTGCCATTTTAGGTGTTGCAAGTCTTTCTATGGCAGGGTCATTTGCCAGATTCATAAATAATACAGCTCTATCAATAGCTCCTGTTTCAGTAAAATCATCTATAAAGAATTGTGCTTCCTCAAAAGTAATTCCCATTGCAGCGAAAACTACAGCAAACTTGTCACCTTTACCTAAAACTTTAGCTTGTCTAGCAATTTGTACTGCAACATTGTTGTGTGGAAGTCCTGAAGCTGAGAATATAGGTAGCTTTTGTCCTCTAACTAAAGTATTTAATCCATCTATAGTGGAAATTCCCGTTTGAATAAATTCAGAAGGATAATCTCTAGATACTGGATTAATAGGTGAACCGTTAATATCTATTTTCTTTTCAGGTATGATTTTAGGTCCATTATCCATTGGAGAACCTAAACCATCAAATACCCTACCTATCATATCGCCTGAAACACCTAACTCTAAAGGTCTACCTAAAAATCTAACAGTTGTGTCCCTTAAGTTAATCCCTGAAGAACCTTCAAAGATTTGAACCATTGCTTTATCTTCTTCAATTTCAATAACACGGCCTCTTCTTTTTTCACCATTTTGTAATTGAATATCTACAAGTTCTTCATATTTAACTCCATCAACACCTTCTACTACCATGAGAGGGCCTACTACTTCCGTTACAGATTTATAATCCTTAAGCATTTACAGTCCCTCCCTTTTCCACTAATTTTTTAAATTCAACTTTTAAATCTTCTTTTAATTCATCAAATTTATTTAATTCATTTTCTGGAATATTTTTAGCTCTTGCTATTCTATCTTTAATTGGCATAGTTTCTATTTCAGAAGTATAAACACCTTTATCTAAAGCTTCTAATGCTAAATCATAAAATTCTAAAATAACATCTAGCATTTTATACTGTTTATCCAATGAACAATAGGTGTCTACTTCATGGAAAGCATTTTGTTGTAAAAAGTCTTCTCTAATGGATTTAGTAATTTCAAGTTTTAATTGATCTCCATCTGAAAGTGCATCTCTACCTACAAGTCTAACTATCTCTTGAAGTCCAGATTCTTCTTGTAACAATGCCATAGCTCTAATTCTATCTCTTGAGAAATTCTCATTTACATTTTCATCTAAATATTTATCAACTTTAGTTTGGTATAGAGAATATGAGTTTAACCAGTTAATAGCTGGGAAATGACGGCTATAGGATAGTGCATAATCAAGTCCCCAGAAAACTTTTACAATTCTCAATGTTGATTGAGAAACAGGTTCAGAAATATCTCCTCCAGGAGGTGATACAGCTCCGATTACTGTTAAAGCTCCGATTCTATCATCATCACCTAAGCATTCAACTTTTCCCGCTCTTTCATAAAAGTCTGCTATTCTTGATGCTAGGTATGCAGGGTAACCTTCGTCACCAGGCATCTCTTCAAGACGTCCTGACATTTCTCTAAGAGCCTCTGCCCATCTTGATGTTGAATCTGCCATCATTGCTACTGAATATCCCATATCTCTAAAGTATTCTGATATTGTTATTCCTGTATAAATTGATGCTTCCCTTGCTGCAACAGGCATATTTGATGTATTTGCAATAAGTACTGTTCTTTTCATTAGTGATTCGCCTGTTTTTGGGTCAATAATTTCCGGGAACTCCATAAGTACGTCAGTCATTTCGTTTCCACGTTCTCCACAACCTACATATACAACTATTTCAGCATCGGCCCATTTAGCCAATTGATGTTGAACTACTGTTTTACCTGAACCGAAAGGTCCTGGTATAGCTGCAGCTCCCCCTTTAGTAACAGGGAAGAATGTGTCAATAACCCTTTGTCCTGTAACTAATGGTTCTGTTGGATCCAGTTTTTTCTTATACGGTCTACCTTGTCTAACTGGCCACTTTTGAATCATAGTTAATTCTTTTTCACCATTTTCAGTTTTAATAACAGCTACTACCTTATCAACTGAAAAACTACCTTCTTCTATTTTAGTTAAAGTACCTTCTACTCCCATTGGAACCATTATTTTATGATTAACTATAGGTGTTTCTTGAACAGTACCAATAACATCACCTGGCTTTAAAGTATCTCCTACTTTTGCAACTGGAACAAAATCCCATTTCTTTTCTCTGTCTAATGCATTTACCTCTACACCTTTTGTTAAGAAGTCTCCTGCTGCATCTTGAAGAGCTTGTAAGGGTCTTTGAATTCCATCAAACATCTGCTCAATTAAACCTGGTCCTAATTCTATTGATAACGGAGATCCTGTTGTTATAACGGTATCTCCAGGTCCTATACCAGTAGTTTCTTCATATACTTGAATAGAGGCTTTGTCGCCTCTCATTTCTATAATTTCTCCAATGAGCTTATCTTCTGAAACTTCAACAACATCATATACGTTTGCATCTTCCATTCCTTCAGCTACAACTAAAGGTCCGGAAACTTTTATTATTTTTCCTGCTTTCAATATAAGCTCTCTCCTTTATAAAATATTAGATCCAACCGCTCTTTCTACGTTTTTATTAATATTTTCCATACCAATATTCAAAGTTCCTTGATTTGATGGTATTAATATTACGGCTGGCGTAATTTCTGCATTATATCTTTCAATAGTCTCCGGTATTAAACTAGCTAGTTGCTCTGTAATAAATATTACACCGTAACCATCTTTTGCTATACCGTCAACTACTTTTCTAGCTTCCGTAGCTTCATAAGCTATATATACATGAACTCCTAAAGCTCTAAAACCAAGAACTGAATCTCTATCTCCTACTACGGCTACTTTATACATAACACTCACGTAACCTTTCTCTAGTAAATTTTGCCGGTAGATTATTAAGCTTAGAAACAAAAATAATTCTTAGGTTCTTAACTTCATTTTCCTTTGCCAGTAAATAAGCAAAAGCAACTTCAGGACCATATGTAATTTTTTTTGCCTCTTTTATAACTTCTACCAGATAATCATCCATACTTTTTTCAAAATCTGAAAGACTTTTTGTCATATTATATTCTTTTAGACTTTCTCTTAAATGATAATAAATTCTAGAACTTTTAAACAAAGCACTGTTTTCATCAATTTTACTAAAAAGGAAATCTCTATACTTATCCTTCGGTATAGCCCCACCTTCGATTATAACTCTGTCTAAAAAATTCAAATCTCTCTTTTGATTCTGACATCTTAATAGTGTTCTAATATTAGTAAAATCTATTAAATCTTCAACATAGATTTTAAATAAATCAATATCTAATTCTTCTGCTACTTCCTTTAGATTTTTAAAATATTCCTTATCTATTAAAATATCTATATTTTGTGGATCCTTATATTCTAAGAACTCATCATATACTGCATTTATAACTCCAGAATATCTATCATCTAGAGATGATCTATCACCTGTTGCAAATTCTTCTTTTAATTTTTCAAAATCAAAATTTCCAAAATTAATATACATTCTAGAATAATTTAATCCACTTATTTTTTCTTTAAGAATAACTTTTAAATTGTGATACTCATATTTCATTGATATTAAATCAACTACTTCAGGACTAGGTAATAATTCATAAAAAGTTCTGAAGGTATTATTTAATGCATCCTTTAATGCAATTTCATAATCTTCACTTCTTTCTAGCTTACTTACACTAGCTTGATATACGGTATCGTTTAAAAGCCTTAAAGCATCATCTAAGGAGTCAGATTCTATCATTCTTTCTAATTGACTTTTAGTAAGTAGGCTTTTTTCATAGATTCTTGTTGTTGTAGAACTTTGGATAAACTTATTTCTATCCATCATTCCCTCCTATTCCGAAAATAACTTTTCAGCTATATAGCTTTCCAAGTCATCTTTCATATAGTCTACTAAACTTGAAAAGTCATTATTTAATACAGAATTTCCCTCTAATATAGAAAATCCACTTTCTACATATTTATCTGAAATCTTATTTTTTAATCCTAATGATTTTACAACATCTACTCTGTTTTTTTGAACCATTATTTCAACATCATCTCCAACATTTGAAGATTTTATTGTTTTAAGTAGAATATCTGTATAGGATTTATCATCAATATTTTTAAGTTTTTCTTTAACTATATCTATTATTTTAGAAATTACCTCTTGTTTAGCTATAAGTAAAGAATCCCTTGCCTTCAAATTAGCATTATTAGTTGTTTTATCAACTAATTGTTCAGCTTCTTCATTAGCTTTGGAAATTATTTCCTCTTTTCTTTCCTTAGCTTGTTTTTCCATTTCAGATATATGTTTATTTTTATTATTTTCAGCTTCATTCAAAATCTTTTCACTTTCAGCTTCAGCATCTTGTAAAATAGTTTGAATAATATTGTCTAAATTTGACATTTTCTCACATCCTATATTTGTTGTGAAACCATTAAGAATGAAATAGCAAATGCTAATATTGCATACATCTCAACCATTACTGCAAAAACTATACCTTTAGCTTGTTGCTCTTCATTTTTAGCTAATATATTTAAACCAGCTACTGATACTTTAGCTTGTGCTATTGCTGAGGTTAAACCACCAATTCCAACAGGTAATGCTGCTCCAACATAATATAATCCTTGTGCTAAAGTAACTCCTTCAGGTATTTTAAATAAGATTAAAAGTCCAATTACGAAACCATATAAACCTTGAGTACCTGGTAATAATTGAAGTACTAAGGACTTACCAAACTTTTCCGGTTCTTCTATAACTATACCTGCAGCTGCTTCCCCTGCCATTCCAACACCTTTTGCTGATCCCATACCAGATAAAAATACTGCTAATGCTACTGCTAATGCTGTAAAAACAACTCCACCATTTTCAATAAAAAATTCAGTCATTATAATTCCTCCTAATTATTTTCTTTTTTAATATTAAAATATTTAGATTTTTCTACTAATCCCTTAAAGGCTTTACCTCCACCTTCATAGAATTTATTAAACATTTCTACATAAATAAGTCTTGCTGAGTGAACATAAGCACTTAAGTATGATAAGAATATATTGAACAATTGGAAAACTAGGAAAATTACTACACCTGCTAATATCCCAGCTATTCCTGCTCCAAATAACATACCAACTATTTGGTTTACTGCTAATGCAATAAAACTTCCTGAAAGTCCTAATGCCATTAATCTTAAATAAGATACAAAATCTCCAACATAACTTGTAATACCATAAACCTCGTTTAAACCTAGGAAAAATTTTCCAACAGGTGTTTTAGCTTCCCTACCATTTGTTAATAGTATACCTATTAAGCCAGCAATTAATAATCCTGCACCTATCTTAGTTATAGAGCTACCTACAACTCCAGCATATCCTAATAGGGCCATAATCATTCCAATTAATGCCATATACCAAAAACCAACATCAAATATTGCTCCTAATACATCTTTATCTCTAATTTGCATATAGGCTTTGATACCTAAGGCGAAAAATATATGAATTCCTCCAAATATTAAAGATACAATTATTACTGGCATCGGTTGTTCACCTGGATTTAATAATGCTTTATAAGGTAAAGACATACCAAATGCAGAAGCATATATTAACCCCCAGAACATTGTTGTAATACTTAGGTAATTGAAAAATTTAATATTATTTCTCATACCCTCTTTAAGATTGAAAAATTTCAATGCTATTAAGGTACCTATAAATAAGAAAGCACCATATCCAAAATCGCCAACCATCATACCTGCAAAAAATGCATAAAATGGTGCAAATAAAGGTGTAGGATCTATTTCATTATTTTTTGGTAAAGAGTACATTACTGTCAAAGATTCAAAAGCTCCTGCAAATTTTCCATTCTTTAATATAATTGGAACATTTGGATCATCTTTATCTGCTTCTTCTACTTCTAAATAATACCTATCTTCTAATATTTTATTTACTCTTGTTTTAAATTCTTCTTCTAAATCTGTAGGAACATAACCTTCTATTACATTTACTCTGTCTGTTTTAACAAAGTTTTCTACTGAAGTTTCTCTTAATCTTACATTTGTTAAAAATTCATAGTAAACTTCAATATCTTCTAAAAATTTGACATTATCTTTAATAATATCCTCTTGTTGTAATATTATTTTATTACTATTTTCTAAATCTTTTTGTAACTTAGAAATATCTTCTTTAACTATGCCACTAGTATTTATTCTTACGCTGTTAAATCCATTTTTTCTTAATATTTCTAAATCCCTACTTTTTTCTTCCAAGTTGCTAATAAATACAATATAGACATTTCCCTTGTCTTCGCTAACAACCTCAATTACAGCATTGTCTATATCCTTATAGTCATTTCTTAAATTCTCCATATAACGACTTGGAACAACACCGGTAGTTACAAAAACCTTTTTGAATCCATATAGTTCAGCTATAGGAATATTAATTGAACTCCAAACTTTCAACTCATCTATTTTGAGTTTCTTATTATGTATCTCTTGTTTGTTGTTCTCAATAATATCACTTGCTCTTAGTAGATTTTTATAAATTGGTTTAAAATCAAACTTACTACCTTTTTCTTTAATTTCTTCAAAGGAATAGGTAGCCACGCCTTCTTTTAAAGATTTAAGCATACCATCTTTTTCCTTATATTTCGATAATAGATCAATTGACCAATTTACTTTAGTAAGCTCTTCATTTACAGCATTTACTTCATTATCTACTATAACCTGTTCTAGTGATTCAAATTTTTCTTCATCTGACTTAGACAAATTATTAAAATGTACAAATTCAAAGTCTTGAAGTTCTTTTAGAAGATTACTCCTATCATAATTAAATGCAAGTAAATTAAATTTACTCATTTTAACTATTGCCATAATTCTTCACAATCCTCTCTACAATAGAATCTGCAATACTATTTAAATCATCACCATTTGTATTTAAAATTTTTTGAGATTCATTTTCTGCATTTTTCAATATAGGAGCTTCTATTTCTTTACTTTTCTTCTTAGCAAGCTCAAGAATCTTTTGTCTTTCAAGTTCAGCTTCTTTAACAATTTCATCGTATTTTTCCTTACCTTGAACTTTCATCTGTTCTTGAATTTCAAACGACTTATCCTTTGCATCATTAACTAAAGTCTCAGCTTTAATCTCAGCATCTTTAATTTTATTGATTGCATTGGATGACATATATTCACCCCCTTGTTGATAACGATTTCAGAATTTTACATACTTATGGCAATGACTAGATTACAACATTTGTAGAAGTATGTTAAAATAAACATCCCCCCCATTATAAATCATTACCATAAATAAATATTAACACATTAAAAACTAATTATCAATTTTAATTTTTCATACCAATTACAAATATATTTCATATTATTTTGTTCCAAATAATCTATCACCAGCATCTCCTAGTCCTGGTAAAATATATCCATGGTCATTTAATCTTTCATCTAAACCTGCTACATAAATAGGTACGTCCGGATGTGCATTATGAACTACTTCAATTCCTTCAGGAGCTGCTATAATATTAACTAATTTTATAGACTTAGCACCTCTGTTTTTTAAGTATTGAATAGCGGCAGCTGAAGAACCTCCTGTTGCTAACATTGGATCAAGCACTAATACTGTTCTATCTGCTATATCTGTTGGAAGTTTGCAGTAGTATTCTACCGGTTCTAAAGTTTCAGGATCACGATATAAACCAATATGACCTACTCTAGCTGCAGGTAAAATACTTAATATTCCATCTACCATTCCTAAACCAGCTCTTAATATTGGAACTATTGCCACCTTTTTTCCTGATAAAACTTTTGCCTTTGTTTTTTGTAAGGGAGTTTCTATTTCGATTTCCTTTGTTTCAAAATCCCTTGTAACTTCATATGCCATTAACATGGCTATTTCAGAAACTAAATCCCTAAATTGTTTTGAACCTGTATTTTTATCTCTTAAATATGTTAATTTGTGAGTAATTACAGGATGATCAAAAATCGTAACATTATTCATACTATTCCTCCTTTTTTAAACACTAACTATATATTATCACTTATGCTTTATAATGTTAAAGCTTTGTTAATAATTTTTTTATTAAACTATATATTTCATCTCTTGTTATATCATAAAAAGATTTGTCATATCCATAAGGATCTGTTATTTCTCCCTTTTCATCATCTACAAATTCTTTTAGTAAAAATATTTTTTCCTCATTTGGAAAATATTGTTTTAATATATCTAAATGACTATTACCCATAACTAAAACAATGTCAGCCCAATCGATTTTTTCTTTGGAAACCTGTGAAGAAATATGTCCTGTTATATCTATTCCTATGTCAGACATTGACAATATTGCATTTTTACTAGCATAATCTCCACTTGCTGCTATACCGGAGGATTTTGCTATATGAGTTAAGCCACTTTTTTTTGACATATCATTAAAGATGTATTCAGCCATTGGACTTCTACATGTATTTCCGGTACAAATAAATAATATATTCAATTATACTCTCCTTATATTATATGAAGAGGACTTTTTAAGCCTGTTCATAATACCTATTCCAATACCTTTTTCTTCTATACCTTCACAAATAATATGCTCTACTTTTAATTTATCAGCTAATCTTAAATTTCTAAATAAATTATGTGCCATTTCATTTAATCTATCTTTACTTCCTAAACTAAGAAAAATATCATGTTCTTTTAAAACACTACTATTCTCTTCAAATAGAAGATAAGCTATTTTCCTATTTGTATTTTTAGAATAGTTGTTTATATAATCTTTAACACCTTTATTATCCCCAATAATAACCTCCATACTAGCCTTTGGAGCATAGTGTTTATACTTTTGGCCAGGTGACTTTGGGATAATATCTTTAGAAAGTAATGAATTATCGTACACCACTTCTGCTAAATATTCTTCCAAATCATCTTTATCATAAAATCCTGGTCTTAGTATTGTATATGGTTTTTCAGTAACATCTAATACAGTAGACTCTATTCCTATACTCGATTGTCCACCATCTATTATTAAAGGTATTTTACCCTTTAAATCCTCATAAACATCATTTGCAGTAGTAGGAGATGGCCTACCTGAAATATTTGCTGATGGAGCAGCTACAGGTACTTTTGAAGCTTTAATTATCTTTCTTGCAACAATATGACTTGGCATTCTTATAGCAACGGTTTTTCCTCCTGCTGTAACAACTAAAGGAACAATTTTACTTTTATTGAAAATAACTGTTAAAGGTCCTGGCCATAAGTTTTCCAATAAGATTTTTACATCCTCTGGTAATTCCAAAATTAAATTATCTAATTCCCCAATTTCAGAAATATGAAGAATTAATGGATTATCTTGAGGTCTTCCCTTTACTTCAAAGATTTTTTTACAAGCCTCACTTGAAAGTCCATTTGCCCCTAATCCATACACAGTTTCTGTTGGTATTGCTACTAACTCATCTTTTCTAATTAAATCCGCTGCTTTTTCTATATATTTATAATTACTTTTTAAATTATCGACTTTTAGTATTTCTGTTTCCATTACTATCACTTTCTAAACAATTTATTGGATCCATATGAATTACAATTCTAACACCACATTGGTCTAAAATCTTATTTTCCAATTCATCAGCAACATCATGTACTTCCTTAAAAATTAAATTACATGGAAAATCTAAATGAACTGAACCAAAAACATTACCCTTTCCATATTCATGTAATTCTAAACTATGGACTCCTTGAACATTTTTCCCACTTAATAATATTTTTTCTATTTTATCTTCTAATTCATCAGGTGGGGCTTCTCCTAAAATTACATTTATAGAATCCAATGCAATATCATAACCGGATTTTAATATAATTATAGAAACTATAACTCCAATAAAGCCATCAAGATTAATATCCCCATATTTATATATTAAAATCGAAATAATAATTCCAGAAGTTGAAAAAATATCGTTTAGAGCATCTTTTGCCACACTAATAAGAGCTATTGAATCAATCTTCTTACCAATATGTTTATTATATCTGTACATGAAAAATTTAACACATATAGAAAAAACCAAAATTATTATCGATAGTAGATTAGTTTTAATTTCTTCCGGATAAACTATTTTTAAAACCGATTCCTTTAAAAGACTTATTCCTGTGAACAAAATAAAAAAGGAAACTACTAAAGAAGAAATGTATTCCGATCTTCCATGTCCATAAGGATGCTCCTTATCTGCAGGCTTTGCCGATAAAAAACTACCAATTAAAGTTACTATTGAACTCATTGAATCGGCTAAATTATTAAAGGCGTCCGAAACAACAGCTACAGAATTTATTACTAAACCTATAATTAATTTTGTTGTAAACAATAATAAATTTAAAAATAAGCCTATTATTCCTGACTTTTTAATATATCTATTTCTAATTTCCTTATTTTTCACATTTAACCTTCCTAAATTATATTTAAGCAATTTTATCATTACTTTTGCATAATAAAAAACCTAAATTTTTTAGGTTTTTATTTAAGATTATTTACTAATATCTACCCATGAAATATAGTTAGATAAAGTTTCTAATTCTTCAATTGTTAATTCTATAGAACTATTTTTACTTCCACATGCAGGATGAACCATGTCATATTCCTTTAATGAATTATCTAAATACACCTCAACATTATCCTTAATTCCAAAAGGACAGACTCCTCCTACTTCATGGCCTATTCTTTCTAAAGTTTCTTCTGGACTAAGCATTTTAGCCTTAGTTTTAAATTCATCTTTAAACTTTCTATTGTCTATTTTTTTATCTCCTGCCATAACTACTATTATAGCATTATCATTAACTTTAAAGGCTAATGACTTAGCAATTTGTCCTTCTCTACACCCTATTTGTTCAGCTGCCATTGAAACTGTTGAAATCAATTCATCATGAACCGATATTCTACTATCTAAATTAAATTTTTTAACATATTCCCTTGCCTTATTTAAACTCATAATTCCTCCGAAATATTATACCATATCTATAATTTCTAATTAATTATTTTCTATATACTATTTATATAATTGAACATTATTTATAAAATATTATATCACACCTATACTTTTTTATTGTAAAAAATATTGGTATATGCTATTATAATAAAGTATTGATTTGCCGGAGTGGCGGAATTGGCAGACGCGCGGGACTCAAAATCCCGTGGTGGCAACATCGTGCGGGTTCGACCCCCGCCTCCGGCACCATTAAACAACTAAATGTTGGAATTATAATAAATAAAATTGTAATTCTTAAAAAAATTTGTAGTAAATTATAAAAGACACGATTTTAAAAAATAGTGTCTTTTCTTATGCTTAAATACTATTTTCCATATTTATATAAAAATGTTTTCCCCTTATTTAATAACTTTTATCATTTTTACTTCTTCATCTATAGAAAGTATAATATATTTAATAGTACTTATAATATAAATTATATTTACAATACTAAAGGGTGATATTATGAATTCCAAAGCTGTCAGTAAAATTTCTTTAATCTACAAGATAATTTTTTCCCTTATTATTATTTCAGGATTTTTAATACGCTCACAATTCAATA
>DUUN01000139.1 GCA_012841535.1 Gallicola sp.
TACATGTACCAAATGAGACATCAAGCTAAATCCCTGACGGGTTTTTGGAAAAATCTCCACTCTTGAAAGAGTAGTATTTTTCCAAAAAAGCTTGACTTACTCATTTGTTTCAAGAAAGGTTGGTTTATAAATAAAAAAAACAGAAAGTATAAAAAATTGAGAGAATTATTTTAGTTAAAAACCCTGCTTAGACGGTACAGAGAATAGGGAGTATTAAACTTTACCGATGAACACGGTAAAGATAATATGAAGCAGGTAATTGAAGCCAATTACAGGCTGATTAAAGCGGACGTTGTGCAGATTGTTGAAAGTGAACTGGAACGTATCAAGAATGACCCCAATTTACAGCATCTGATACAGCAATCTTAGGAAATGTAAATTAATAGGCTGTCTCTTTTGGAAACAGCCTATTAATTTACATTTTATATTGTGTTAATAGACAAAATAGCAAGCCCTCCTTTTGTTTATATGTAATATCTATTTTTTCTTTCTCTCAAACTTTTCCAACAAATCATTAATCTTGTTTTTGATCTGTTGAAAGAATCTGAAGCGTTCACGGTCTGATGATCCACTCAGATATAAGGATTTAGAAATAAGACTCCGAATCCATCTTTCTGTTTCTTCACAAAAAGCATCATTGGATGTAAATATTCCATTAATAGTAAACAATTTAACAGAAGTTGTAGTTACATCATCCCGCTTGGTAATAACAAAATTATTTTCCATATCTACGGAACTCAGGTACATTTGAAAATAAGCCACGTCACCATTATGCTCTTTACATCCTTTCTCTGCCCACAACTCAACATTTTCTATCAATTGTAAAAGTTGATGACATAATAATACGGGATACTGTTTACTCTCAAAGCAATCCATGTCAAGATGATAATCAAATAACCGGAGTATCGGCTCTATCGTATTTTCACTCCATATTTCAGTCGAGGGTATTTGGCTATAGGAATTAATTATTTTGTCATATATTAGGGATAATTCATCCCTATCCAGCCCTGATACAAACTGATCATAAGAAATTTGGTTCCGATTGATACTTTGGTTCCATGCATACAGTTTAAAGAATGTCAGTTCAACAAACGGGGTAAAATGGAATATGGGTATATCCTGCGCTGTAATTAATATCTCTTTCCTTTTAGCCTTTGCCAGCCCTTCATACAAGTTTGATAAGCTTCTGATGTAAGAAGTATAATCCTGCATGTCGGTAAAATCCAGTGGAGTATATTTAAAAATAACATTATCCGATTTATAATTCAAAAGAGAATCGATTGAAATATTAAAATAGGCAGATAGTTTCACCAACTCAGATAAAGTCAATTCTTTTTCACCCCGGAGCCTCCTGTATGCAGAATCGGAACCAATATTCAGCAAGTCACTTATAACATCCACAAGCCTGAGATTAGGATTTAACCTTTGCTTGGTAGTTTCAAAAAAAATCTTTTGTATTTCCATACGATTATTTTTGCAAATATCCGTAAAGTTACAATTAATCATTTGCATTTTATAATAAATTGTCAAAATATTAAATTATATAATCTGATTAATTATAAAATTGTTATACCATCTAATTCAATCGTGGCTAATTTCCAACAAAAGTTGACTTACGCCCCTAATATCCGTTTTAATAGATAAATGGGGCAGTTTAAATTTGCATCATCAAAAGCAATAATAATTATCTTAAGAAGATATGGAAGTGAATTATTTAAGAGATATTTCTGATTTTTTAGGAAAGGAGGATAAACGATATTTTTCCTATGGATTCAAATTTTTTGATTATCAATATGAAGATTTATGTTACGAGGATAAAGTACTTTCAGGTAACGTAATAACAAACTACTATTGGGAGAACAAAAATAACAGGCATTTACATTTAGGAACTACTGAATATATCGCTATCTCATCCACTATTTGCGAACAAATATTACTAACTGAGTTTCACTTAACACCGGGACAAATTTCATTATCGTGGATCAGTAGTTTTAGGATTAAGATAAGGTCTTGCATAAATATATTGGATAACAACAAAATAGCCTTGTCAGGAAGGCTTGTTGCTACTGAAAAAGAAGAAAAAACTACCAATAGTTATAAAAGTTCTATTGTTGTAAAAGTTAATAATACAATAATCCGAGTAGAA
>DUUN01000523.1 GCA_012841535.1 Gallicola sp.
GCAACAGTAGCAGAAGTTTTCTTCAAAAAAGAACGTCTTGATATTTTCATAGCCAAAATAAATAATAGTTAGGAAGTGCAAGTTAACTTAATTTGTTTTTAAATAAACAAATATTGATTGTTTTTCTGTTATCATTTTGTTTTTCAGATATGAATGGTCGAAATAATTATCTCAAACTACTAACATAATATTTGAACGCATTTTCAAATAGCGGAAAATATTTAATAAAGAATTCATTAATTTCACCCCATTGAGATTCATCAAAAACATTTAACTCAGTCATTTCAAATCGAACCTTACTTACTTTATATTCAGGAAGTTCCTTCCATTGCAATTGTTTACCGAATGAATCCTCTATAAGATCTTTATATTTCAATAATTTCTTAAAGTAACGCTTGTTCAGCTCTTTGTTTGAAGTTGAAATTGTCAATTCAATCTTTGCATTATTCTTTGTTACATTCAATGTATAAGAAATACCTGTAACTCCCGCACCAGCGTTTAACCAATTATCATTTGACGGATTTAAATAAGAGAAGATATCTGTATAATCCCTAATCAAAGGCAATAACTGCTGCCAATACTTTCTTCTAATTTTATATCGATTTGGTACTGGATTATGGTTATTCTCAGATGAATATTTTATATACAATTCATCATCTAATTCAAATAACCTCAAAAGCTTTTTTAGGATTATAAATTTGGAGTTACTATCAATATTAGCCTCTATAAACCAACCATTAAGTACCTCTTGAGGTGATCTAAAGTTATTAGAATCTCTGGTAATTTTTAATATATCCTGTTTATTCAATAACAACTGTGAATTCTTTTCATGTAAAGCTCTTATTACATATAAATACATTTGAGATATAGTATTTTCTTCTACTTTCTGGTCTTCAAATATAAAGAACTCAAGTTTTTTACCAGTTGGAATATCCGCATCAAATATATTTACTTCATCAAACTCCTCTGTTTCATCTAAAACAACAGCAGGATATTTCCATACATCAAAAAATCTATAGGTCAATAACTCTGTTCTTTTTTTGTAATTTGCAACATCCCATTTATCTATTGAAGACAAATATTTATTCAACCATAATCTGCTGTATATATACCCTTGCTCATTATTATTAAAATCCATCATTTTTTTAGCAATGAACGATCTATTACCCAAAGCACCATTATTGCCAGAAAGTGTAAGATTGCCAATTGTATTCAAATACTTTTCTTTAAACAACAGATACTCTTCTTCTGGAAGTTCGGAAGACCAATTCGAATCCGGATTTTGTGGAAAAATATGTTCTATGGTTATTAACTCGTTATTAGTATCTACAAATTCTTTATTGTTGTAGTTTTCCAACTTCTCAAACATGTAGTATTTATTTTTGGGCTGAACATTATACAAATCCTTGTCTTTCAGTGCAAACTTCAAATCAGCATCAGTAGGAAACCTACCACTCCCCTTCTTTTTTAGTAAAGCAACTGCAACTGACTCATAATAATTCTCTGTATCCACTTCAGAATAAAGAGTCATAAATATCTTATTTAATGCATTTGTAGGTAACCCAACAATAAATCTTCTCCAAGTATAGCTTTGTATTAATTGAAGAATAGCAACTAACTCGTCTTTTGAAAGCAAACCGTTATCCTCGTCTTCGAACACCTGCAGAAGGAATGGATATACCACATTAATCTCAAGTCTGTTGATATAATCAAGCTCTTTTCGAACTATCTGATCTTTGACAGTTACAGGATTAATAAACTTTTTGTAATGATACGACAACGATTTGATTTGCTCTAGCTCTTGATTAAAAGACTCATCATCTTTGTTATCAAACAGTTCTCTAAACTCTAAGTAAACATTATTTTTTCTAGGTATTCTTTTATTTCTCATTGTCAGATAATCCCTGATAAATTCAGAAACAAGAGAGGTACCTTTAACACTATCCCTGGCATTATCTTCAATAGGACTCCAGATATTTTTAAATACCTGCTCTTGACGTTTAGCTGGCAGATCCATTAAAATATAATTTCTGATCAGGTCAGATTGAGTCAAATCCAAACCAGTGGAGTTAAGACTTTCAAAAATACGTTGTGGGTCATCTTTACCTCTTTCCAATGATACCTCTACAAAAATGATGCGTTTTAATCCATCAATGATAGTTTTAAAGTTTGATTCATCGATTATATCCCTGAAATAGTTATAATTCTCAATTACATTGGAATATTCAGTAATATCTTCAAGCCTGCCCGAAAGAATAGCTTTATAAGCTATCGAATTCCTATCAGTCTGCTTTAGCTTCAATTTATTTGACTCATCTTCAACATACTGATTTATTATAAACTTATTATATAATCTACCTACTTGTTGTTCATTATTATTTTCTTTTGCAAAATGGTATAATGCTACATTAAGTATACTTAAAGTTGTCAATCTCTGTTGACCGTCTATTATTAGCAATTCACTTACTTCACTTGCAGTGAATATCCCATCATGGATATATACAATACTGCCAATAAAATGACTCTCTCTATTATCCCTTTCAACAGCAATAATATCATTTAGTAACTGTCTGCATTGTGCAGTCGTCCAATCATAGTTTCTTTGGTAAACTGGTATTACAAATTGAACGTCAGGTTTTTGTAAAAAATCGTTTATTCGAAGTTGGTTGGCTTTCATGTCTGAACTATAAGTTATATTACAAAAATAACATTTATTCCGAATTTTTTCAATATCTCATTAAATCAGATGCTCTTTCACAAAACTACTAACAGTAAGTCTATGAACTCCTAGTATTCTTCCTATTGTTTTATTTAATACATGTTTTTCTAATAGTTCTTTAAAGTTTAAGTGTTCTCCTCTTTATTGGTAAAGTATTTTGTTGACCTCTCAATTGTACATATGCACAACTTTTTTAATTTCTTTCGCATAATCAGGATACACTTCTAACATATAAGGGACTTTAGTTCTTCCGTTTACACCTCTGTAAAAAGGGATCAAAGGTCTTCCAAGTTTATTTTTTTCTGGATTAATTGGAATTTGGGTTTTGAGATCATAAAACATTTGTGCATCGTAATCTTCTGGGCGTTTTTTTTCTATTAATAGAACATCTAATAATAACTGTGAAGTTAACAGTACAGGAATATTTACAGTGAATAGATTATTTAATTCTTTTTTCAATAAATCAATCCAAAACTCAGCAGCATATTTCCATATCTTATTTTTTGATGTTTCCGACTTAAAGTAGTTTCTACATAGGTTTTGAGTATAAACCATATCCC
>DUUN01000434.1 GCA_012841535.1 Gallicola sp.
AAATATTAGAATTAAAATATTTATAATAAAGTTTTTAATATTTTTCTTAATAATAATCACACACCTATAAAAAATTACCTAATGATTATTACCAAATTCAATAATAATCAAAGGCAAATATATAACATAGTTTATATTATAAAGAGAAAATTGTTAAGGTTTATATTGTTTTTTAAGATATTTTTTAAATAAAAAACAAAAAATATGTTTTAGGACCTATAAAAACAGGTAGATATAATATAGGAACTAATATATAAGAGGTGATGACATGAAATATAAAATAGTTCAAGATTTTCCTAATGATGTTTTGTATGAAAGAGGAGATGTTTGTATATCCATATATATGCCATCTCATAGATACAAAATGGATATACAAAAAGACAGAATAATGTTTAAGAACCAAATTCAAAAGGCAGAAAGAAGTTTATTACAAAAGTTTTCTAAAAAAGAAGTAGAGGAAATTTTATCACCCCTTTATGACCTGGAACAAGATATGGTTTTTTGGAATAGGACAAGAGATGCTGTAGCTATATTTTTAAATAGGGAGCATTGTATAATCTACAATCTATTTAGAGATATTAAAGAATTAACTGTAGTATCTAATAGTTTTCACATTAAGCCACTAATAAGGGTTTATCAATCTGTTGATAAATATTATGTACTTGGCATTAATAGACATAATTTCAAATTATTTTATGGTGATAGATATGGTTTAACAGAAATAGAATCACCAAAAAATATGCCTGATGAAATTACAGAAGAGTATCGTTTAACTACTATTGATATGAGTAAAGATGGAAAAGCCATGTATTCAACCGGTAGTAATAGAGATGAGGTAAAAAAAGAAACAGAAAAATACCTTAGAAATGTTGATAGATATATTTGGGAAAATTACATAAAGCCAACAGGAGCACCTTTGGTTTTAGTAGCACTGCCTCAATATCAAGGTGAGTTTAGAAAATTAACAAACAATAAATTACTTGTTGATAAGGGAATAGACAAGGACTTTGAGGCAATGGACCTAGATGCAATTAAGGAAGAAGCTTGGAAGATAATAGAAAAAATATATTTAGACAGAACAGAAAAACTGGTTAACATGTTTAACAATGGCAAGTCTAAAGGAAATGCCAGTGCCAACCTAAACGATGTTGTTAAAAAGGCTGTTGAAGGTAGGATAGATACTATTTTAATAGAATCTGACAAGATTTTACCTGGAATTGTTGATATGGAAACAAAAGAAATTAAGGAAATGCCTTTAGAAGATGTTGAAACCGATGATGTTTTAGATGACATTGCAGAATTGGTTTTAAAGGCTAAAGGTGAAGTGGTTATTTTACCTAAAGAAAAAATGCCTGATGATACAGGTGTAGCAGCAATTTATAGGTACTAAAAATATATTTTTAAAATTAAATTTTCAAGGGTGGAAAGTAAAGTTTCCATCCTTTTTTATTGGGAAAGAAAAAACGGAGTTAGAAAATAGTTATTGCTTAAGAGTAAAATACAATTAATTATTGGATTGAAATAAGAAAAAATTAGGAGTATAATAAAACACTATGTATTTAGACTTTGTTTGAATACTAGAATATGGGATAGATATAAAAAGTATTTATATATATTTTTTTGGAGGTAGTTTTATGGAATTGTTAGCAGTTTTATTTATACCATTCTTAGGTACATCTTTAGGAGCTGGTTGTGTTTATTTTATGAAGGATAAAATGAACGAAAATCTTCAAAAGGCTTTACTTGGATTTGCCGGTGGAGTAATGGTAGCAGCGTCAGTTTGGTCCCTTTTAATACCAGCAATGGATATGTCAGAAGGAATGGGGAAATTATCTTTTATTCCGGCAGTAACAGGTTTACTTTTAGGAGTTTTATTCTTGTTATTATTAGACAACATTATACCTCATCTTCATGTTAATGATGATGAACCAGAAGGACCAGAGACAACATTAAAGAAAAGTGCAATGTTAATGCTTGCAGTAACATTACACAATATACCGGAAGGTATGGCAGTTGGAGTTTTATTTGCAGGTTACACTGCAGGAAATACAGCTATTACATTTTCAGCAGCCTTAACACTTGCAATTGGAATAGCTATACAAAATTTCCCGGAAGGTGCAATTATTTCAATGCCCTTAAGAAATGAAGGATTTTCTAAAAACAAATCATTTGTTTACGGGGTATTAAGTGGAGTAGTTGAACCTATTGGTGCAGCTTTAACAATATTAGCAGCATCATTAGTAGAGCCAGTTTTACCTTATTTACTGTCCTTTGCAGCAGGTGCAATGATATATGTTGTAGTAGAGGAGTTAATTCCAGAAGCATCAAGAGGGGAGCACAGTAATATAGGAGTTATAGGTTTTTCCGTAGGATTTGCTATAATGATGGTTCTTGATGTAGCCTTAGGATAATCTAATATTATTTTGTAAAAAATTTAGATTATTAGGTAAAAAGAAAATAGAATAAATAAAAAATATAGACATATTAATTTATGTCTATATTTTTATGAAAATTTATAAAAATTATTATGCCTCTATAGATGAAACTTCAGTTTGTTTACTTAAGCTATTTATATAATCAATAGTATAGGAGGATATAGTAACGGTAATTAATGAAAAGAAAATTTTTCCTAATGGTATATAGGATAGGCTAAGTAGTAAAACGGAAATATCTGTAAAGAGATAGGCAGAGGATATTTTAAAATTAAACTTTTTACTAATAACTAAAGCTAAAGCGTCGTCTCCGCCACTGCTACCTCCGGAGCTTACAATAAGTCCTGCACCAACACCTACGAATAAACCACCTAAAATTGCGGCAACTAACATATGATTTTCCAAGTTAGGGAAAATTGGTGGAAATAATTCCCAGAACTTATAAAATCCTGAAAATAGCATAGTAGAAAAAAGAGATACTACTAAAAATCTTTTGCCAAGGTATTTTAAACCTAACAAGTAACAGGTTATATCTAAAACAGGTGTTATATATGCAACAGAAATTCCAAACCAATGATGTACCAATAAATTTAAGCCAATAACGCCTCCTTCTGTAACAGAAGATTGTTCATGAATATTATATATGCCAAAGGATAAAATAATAGCTCCTAAAAATATTTTTATTACTAAACTAATTGGAAATACTTTTTTTAGTTCATTTTTCCAATCTTTTAAAATCATTAAAAATCACCTCGAATCTTATGATAAACTATAGTATAGTACTAGGGTCAAGGGGGGGCTATGGAAAAATATTTTAAAATTAAGGAAATTTCAACATTATTTAATATTGGAATAGATTCTTTAAGATATTATGAAAAAATCGGCTTAATAAAACCTAAACGTGGCGAAAATAATTATAGATTATATAGTGCTAAAGATATTTACAAATTAAACATAATAGCAGATTTAAGAAAACTGCATTTTTCATTGTCGGAAATAAAAGAATATCTAGAGGATTTGTCCATATCAAATACATACAATCTACTTAACAAGCAGAATAAAATAGTAGAAGAGGAAATAGAAGAACTAGAACAACAAAGAAAATTATTACAAATTCAAATAGAAAATTTAAACCTATATAGAAAAATGCCCATAGGGGAATTTGAAATTAAGGACTTGGAAAGTAGAAAAATAATTCAATTAGAAACAGATGTTTCCCTAGATGAAGAAGTGGATTTTTCAATAAGATTTCTTCAAAAACAACATGGTTTTAAACTACATCAGTTTGAAAATTATGAAATTGGTGCCAGTATGCTTAAAGAAGATATAAAGGACGGTATAGTAGGAAAATATAAGACGGTTTTTATGTTACAGGAAAATAACAATGGAAATACTGGAGAATTTTTACCAAAGGGACCTTACCTTTGTTATAGATATAAGGGAAGTTATAAAAAACTTAAAAATAACTTAGAGAAAATTTTTGAATTTGCAAAAAATAAAAATCTTAAATTAGATAATAGGATTTATGAACTTTACTATATAGACACAAGGTATACGGAAATAGAAGAAGAGTATTTAACGGAAATTCAAGTTTTAATAAAAGAATAGGATAAAGGACATTTTTATGGATAATATTGAATATGTAGAAAGACTAAAGGAATTAAAAAATAAAATTAATAGGGCAGATGCTATATTAATTGGAGCAGGCTCCGGTTTATCCACTGCTGCCGGTTTAAAGTATAGTGGAGAAAGATTTACCAATAATTTTTCTGATTTTATTAAAAAGTATAAATTAACAGATATGTATTCAGCTGGGTTTTATCCCTTTAAAAGTTTAGAAGAATACTGGGCCTATTGGAGTAGGCACATTCTTTTAAATAGGTATGATGCAGAAGTTGGAAAGCCATACAGGGATTTATTAAAATTAGTGGAAAATAAAAACTATTTTGTAATAACTACAAATGTAGATCATATGTTTCAAAAATCCGGTTTTAACAAGGACAGATTGTTTTGTACCCAAGGTGATTATGGTCTTTGGCAATGTTCAATACCTTGTAAAATGGAAACCTTTAACAATGAAGAAAGGGTTAGACTTATGGTAAAAGAACAAAAAAATATGAAAATTCCAAAAGAATTAATACCCTATTGCCCTTACTGTAATGCGCCCTTAACTATGAATTTAAGAGTAGACGATAAATTTGTAGAAGATGGAAAATGGCAGGAAGCTTCTAAAAGATACTTGAAATTTAGAGAAGATAATATTAATTCAAAAATAGTATACTTGGAAATAGGAGTAGGATACAATACTCCTGGAATAATAAAATATCCCTTTAGAATAATGACTGCTAAAAACCCTAACTCTGTTTATGCAACTCTAAATATGGATAATTATTTTACTCCTAAAGAAATAAAAAATAGAACAATTTCTATAGAAGAGGACATTGGAAAGGTTCTAGAGGATTTAAACAATATATAAGCCTTAGTTTTCATTTAAACTAAGGCTTTCTTTATTTTCATATAGTTGATTATAGGAAATAGTACGGGAAATTCCCTTTCCTGTATTAGGGTTAGTTACACTTTGAGATAAATCTAAAGTAAAGAGAAGGATTAAAATCAAACAAGTGATTCTTTTTATTTTAATAGGAATATATTGCAAAAATTCATCAATTAAAGGTGCAATAAAGTAAATTATTAAAAAACCTCCAATGGCAAAAAATAACAAACCTTCAAAACAAACACGGCCATTAATATTAAAAAATACATTTTTATAATTCCACCAAGTAGTATTAAATAGTTTTTCCAGTGCCCAAGAGGTGAAATACTCTAAAACTCCACAAATAACCATAGCAGAAGGGAAAAGCACCAATGGTTTTTCTACAAAAGGCTTAAGTAAAATCAACATTAACAAAGTTCCAGTACCATAAATCGGTAACCATGGTCCAAGCATAGTTCCCCTATTAACAAAAACTCCCTGTTTTAAAAGATGTAAAACAATTTCCCAAATCCATCCAACAAAGGCAATGGAGAAAAATATTAAAATATAGGAAGTAAGGCTATACTTTCTGTCATAATCTAATTGTAGCCAATCCTTTTTATGTTTTTCCGGTATTGTATATAATTCAACAGGATAAACTTCTGCAGTTTTATCTATTGGATTAGTTAGGTATTTATCGTTAAAATAAACACTTAAGGGTAATTTGTTTTTAATTGCTTCCTCTCTAAGAACAAAGTAAAGCTCTGAATAACTAGCTCCAATTAACGGGTTTAAATAAAGATATCTTATAATTCCAAAAGTTAAAAGAGAAAGAATATGCCAAATCAAAAAGGATAAATCCAACTTAAAGGCCTTCCATTTATTTCCAAGCATCATTTCATGAGATAGTTTCCAAGCATCTTTTCTTGAAATTTCAGGATTTTCTGCAACAATAAAAGGAATCATCTTGTAATCGTAATATTTAATAAATCCACCAATAATTGTAAAAAACCATAGGAAATTAAAAATATACTTACAAAACATAATATAGGCAGTGTGTCTTATTCTCCCAATACGATAAATGAAAAGAATACGGTCTATTTTAGTATTACTATAACTCTTGTTTTCAATAAAAAATCTGCTTTGCCCTACTATTAAAATATTCTGGATAAAAAGCCAAAAGCAAATTATTAAAATAGTAGAAATAATCATAATTGTACTTTGTAAAAAACGGTTGTTGAAAATCAACTGATTAATAGTGTTTAAGAGCCCTATAACAAAGGATCTCGAGGCACCTGAATTATTAATAATAGTAGCAAAAAAACCTTCAGTAGCATTTCTTAAATTAAACTTATCTTCAACTCTATTAATAACTTCCTCTTGTTCAGAATATAGATTTGTAATACCAAAACCATCTAATATCTTCACGACACTATCTACAACAGCAGGAGGTTTAATTTTATCTGAATCTCGTAATAAGTCCGTATTTAAATGAGAAGTAGTATAACCACCAGCAACAATAGCGATAACCAAACATACAATAATATATTGAATATAGTTTCTTTTTATGGTTTTCTTTGCCCTTAACTTTAATTCTTTTCTATTCCAGTTCATATGTTCTCCTATAAAAAGTTGTTAGAGTTTTCTAAATTATAGTTATTATATCATAGATGGAAATATTGAAATGTAAGATTTAGCTTTTAATAGATTTAGAATTTAGGAGGTTGTAAGAAAGAAAAAATAGTTAAATTAAAGGCTTATTAGGTAGGTGTTCAATTTTTTTCGGGATTTTTAGTAAAAGAAATGTAATTTTCTAAAGTTATTGTATTTTATATACTCAAAATAGAAAGGGGAAACAAATGAAAAATAGGCAACGGTATATTTTACTTGAAATTTTAAATGGCAAAACTATTAATTTAGTAGAAATATCGGGAAAACTAAAAATTTCAGATAGAACAATTAGAAATGATATTGTTGATTTAAATAATTTTTTTGAAAGAAAAGATTATCATAATTTAATTGTCTTAAAAAATAGTGAAATATTTCTAAATAAAAAATACTTAAACGATAATAGAATTTTATATATTTTTGATAATAGATCTATATCAAAATATGATCCTGATAGTAGAAAACTAGATATATTATATGAATTATTAATTGAAGAAAATACTGTTAGTTATAATAAATTGTCCGAAAAGTATTATGTATCAAAAAGTTCTATTTTTAATGATTTATCAGAAATTAAAAAAATTTTAATAAAAGCTAAATTGAAACTACTTTCAGACAACAGAGGTACTTTTATTGTTGGAAATGAAATGGATAAGCAACAATTAATAAGAGAAATCATAATAGAACAATTAACTGATAGAGATAAATTTAAATTTTCTACATCAAATAATAGATTTTTAGATTGGATTAATATTAGTTGGATTAATGAAATAAGGTATGGCTTAAAGAATATTCTTAAAAAGAAAAACTTAATAGTTTCAAATTTTTACATAGGTATTGTAGCAATATCATTATATACATTAATTAAACGAAGTGAACAAGGGGAAAAAATAAAAAACTTAAAAAATAAGACTTTAATATCTAATAAAGTTGAAGGTATGGAAATATATCCCTTTACCTATGAAATACTTTTCAGATTAAAAGATAAATTAAATCATGATTTTACAACAGATGAAATTTATTTTATAAATAATATTTTTATGGGATTAGGAATAAATGGACTAAACAGCCTAGAGTTTTTTAATGAAGATTTTGAAAAAAATATAAAAAACTTAGTTATTAGTGTTGAAAGAAGTTTGGGAATAATTTTAAGTAATGACCTAAAATTAATTAATGATTTAAAAAATCATCTTCACCAAATGCTATATAGACTTCAGTCAAATATTAGAGTTGATAATCCATTACTTGATGAATTAAAGGAAAAGTATTCTATCATTTATGCAATTGTATGGTTATCATTAAATGATTTTATATCAGGCTATAATGTTGAAATTTCAGAAGATGAAATATCATTTATAATGCTCCATTTTCAAGCAGCCATTGAGCGTAAAAAAGAGTCTATAAAAGTTTTGTTTATTTGTCCAAATGGAGTAGGTACTAGTTCATTAATAAGTTCTCAAATAAAAAGGATTCTTCCATCTATTAATATTTACGAAATTATTTCCCTTGAAGAAGTGGAAGATTATCATTTAAATTCAATAGATTTTATAGTAAGTACAGTAAATATAAAATTTGAAAATATACCAACTATAATCGTATCTCCAGTAATTTCAAAAGAAGAATTAAAAAAAATAACAAATTGCTATATAGACATTATTTATGACTCTAAATCTGAAACAAATGAGAATAAATTATATTTATCTAATTTACCAATTAAAGTTTTCGAAAATCAATTTGATAATAAAGAAAAAGCAATTTCATATTTGTGTAAT
>DUUN01000762.1 GCA_012841535.1 Gallicola sp.
ATATATGTCAATACTTTATTAAAAAAAAATATATTTTTTACATTTTTTTCTTTGCCGATTAACCCATACCCCGCAAATAACCGCGAACTAATGATAATCAATATCCCAAATGTCTAAATTTTTACTGCAAAAACAAAAAAACTTAAAATTATAAGCTCTATCTTGTTTCTAGGCTGGTTTTTAAAGCCAGTATTCCATATTTTAAGTTTTTATCTTATCTATTAATTTTCGCAAGAAAAAAAGAGACGAAAGCGCCTCTTTAAATCATAGACTAAATTAAAGCCAGATATCCACGATATGTGCATTATACTAAATTCCGTATCGTTTGTAGTTACTCCAACAGAATACAAATTAATTTAATTTTATGGTTTTTCATTAGTTTTTTCAGGTATCTCTACACTATGTCTAGCATGTGTTAAGGCTATATCTAATATACTTCTAGATTATGTCTAGTTGGGAGTGCACACATATTATTGTTCTTTTTATTTATTTTTTCTTAACAATTCATGATAAATTAATGTCGGTATAATAGATAAAATAACAAACCCAAACAGATAAAGATTCCAATTTTTAAACGTTATCAAAGTTATCAAGTAAGCTAATAAGGTTATTGTGCTTCCACTAATACTTCCTACAGTATTAACTTTTTTCCATGCAACATCATTTGTTAATGTAAAATTTGTTCTTACTCCAAGCACAGTATTTTTTCTTTCATTAATTCTTGGGTGAGAAAAAACCATGACACTAAATACTAATGCTAAAGAGGAACCCGTTATAATAGAGAAAATATAATTTTCAATATTCGATGTGTACTTTAAACCGAGCCATATTGTAAAAAATAAGATTGTTATTTGCAGCACTAACATCCATATCTGATAGCTAAAAACTATTTTTTTATATTCTTGTTTTTTACTTAATACAAAATGAAAATAAATACTGAATGACAAAAAGATAAATGTTATTCCAGGAATAATTAAAAACTCTATCTTGTTTCCATACCTTGTTATGTTCCCTAAAAAATCATAATGTGCAGGAATAACATCGTCCATGCCTCTAAATAAGATTAAACCGATCAAAATTGTAATCATGACAACAAATATATTTAACAGATATAAAATTCTATTTCTTCTCATATATTTGTCTATCATGCTTGGCTTTATGGTCTCATCACTTATTAGTTCTAGTAATTTGACATCAAAAATAACTGCAAGTTCCTTTAATGTTTCTAAACTTGGTTCATTGACTCCCTGTTCCCATTTAGAAACTGTTTGTCTTGAAACATGCAACTTTAACGCTATATCTTCTTGTGTTAAATTCCGATTAATCCTTAATTTTTTTATTTTTTCGCTTAGTTTCATATAGTTACCTCCTCATAATTATTCTATATGATTATTCATATAATTCAAGCACTTTTTATCGCACTTTTTAAGTGCGTCCCTCATTAAAAGGCAACGGCTTTTTAAACAAAAAAACATTTTATATGGCTCTTATTAAAACTTTGTTTCTGAATAAAAACATATGTTCAATAGAAAGTTTTTTATTATAATATATTGTTTTAATATCAATGTTTTTTATAAGATATTTCAATTCTTCAAATATCTCAATAGCAATGTGATTTAAATTAAAATCACAATCAATTTCTAATAATAAATCAATATCACTAAAAATATTTTCTCTATGTGTTGCATGTGAGCCATAAACATAAATATTCTTAATATAATGCTTGTTCAGTTGCTTTTCAGGTATGTTGTTAATGATTTTTTTTAATTCTTCGAGATTGTAAGTGTTTTTGGGTATGTGATATTTCTTATTCATTTCATTAACAATGTCTATAGAATTTTTTAATTCCAAATAATTACCAACACGAATATACTTTAGAATAAAATTTTTTGATGTTCTATTAATATTATAGAATTTTTGATATAGCCTGTAGTAATTAAAGTTTAAAATTAATAATGCCATTAAAAATGATTCTTCTAAAAACAAATAACTTGAAATTATACTGATGAAAAGCCCAAATAAATTGTTGTTCTTATTATATTCATCCAAAATATTCTTAATATTTTCTGAATTAAGACTTATTGATTTATTATTCCTAACCATTCCATAAATTTTAATAATAACATCAACGCTTATATTTTCTTTAGTTTTTTTAATATATTTCATGATTTTAATAATATTGATAACTTTAATGTTTTTTGCTTTTTGCTTTGAAAAATATACCCCTTCTAGTTCTTTAACTAAAGTAAAATACTCCGGATCAAAAGATAATACTGACCTCATTAATTTGAATTCAACTTCTGGATTTACAAAACCAGTGTCCATATTATCAATTATAATCATAATGTGATCACTTTATCTGCTATCTCATATAGTTCTTTATCGTGAGTAGCAATTATCATTGTTATTCCATGATTTCTTTGGAATGTTTTTAATGATTCAATAATATTTTTTTTGTCATCTTCACTTATGTGCATAGTTGGTTCATCAAGTAATAAAACTCTAGGGACTCTTACCAAAACTCTTGCTAGTGATATTTTTCTTTTCTCCCCACTAGATAAATCTTTAAATTTTAACCCTATATTAGTATCTATTCCGTGACTTAATCTTGAAACAAGCGATTCCAAGTCACAATATCTCAAAGTTTGATACAGAGTACTATCTGACACATCATTAAAAAAAACAATATTTTCTTTTAATGTTCCCTCTATTAAAGTATCATTGGGAGGTAAATATATCATGATATATCGCTTATATTTATTTTATTCAACAATATACTTCCCACTGAAGGTTTAAGAAATCCTTTAATTATTTTAAGTAATGTTGTTTTCCCAGTTCCATTTTGACCCACCAACAAAGTAATTGTGTTGCTTTCAATCGTAATGTTTGAGTATTTGATATACTTACCTGCTTTATATTTGAACTGTAAATCGCTGATTATTATGTTATTAAAACGAGGAAATTCAATTCCATTTGATATTAGATGATTTAATCTTGTTTCTGATGACATTTTGTTAAACCTATCAAAGCATAAACTCACTCCATGATAATTAGAAATCGTATCAAGTACAGAAGAAAAAGCCTTTGAGAACATATTAGAAACTGTAAAAACTATGAATAACTCCCCGATAGTAAGCTGTTCGACAAATACTAAGTAAATACCCAAAAGTAATGTTGCATAGTTCATCAATTGTGATACAAAACCTAATATACTGCCTATGATGTTATTAAATGAAACTTGCCTTACGGATTCTTTTTTTGATTCTTCAAAAAAACTTGTAATATTTAACAAGAATTCTTACAATCTCTCCTTTTTATTTATCTTTTTGTTTGTTAAGGTAATATTATCATGTGAAATCGATTTAATCAACCAATTTTATAATTAAAGGTGCAAAACATTTGACAAAGTTAAACTAATGTGATTTGGGATGTGGCGAAAAAATACACATTCAATTTATATATAAAGTTATTTTTGTATTACCTCAAACGCAAAAGCAGCTTTTTAGACATAAAAGAGAGCAATCTAGTTATTAGCTAGACTGCCCATTGTTATTGATATTCTTTGATATAGAAATCACAGATTCAATTATTTGGTTTATTACTTCATCTTCTATTTGCAAATTTTCTCTAGCTAAATAGACACCAATATGTGTGACCACATATTTCTTTTTATGATCGCCATTTTTATAGTTAGCCTCAGCAACAATGCATAACGCTTTTATCTTCTTTTCTACCTTGATAAAAGTCTCATAATACTTCTTAACTTTTGCATTCTTTTTAGCTAGATAGATAGAATGATAATTTCACAAACAAATCTGCTTCTTAAGCATAAAAATGATGTTTTAAAAACCCTTGAATTAGCCTTCTTTGAAGATGAAGTATTCATTACTTTAAACCAAAACAAAGTCGCCACAGAAGCAAAAATAACCGCCTTAAATGAAAAAATAAGTGTTCTTGATGTTACAAACGATGAGTTTAATAAATTAGTAGCTAAAGAAATAAATGAACAGATAGATGAGCTAAGGGTTAAGTTGGCTTTAATAAATAATGAATTGATTGTTGATTATAATTTTGATTAAAAAATGCGAAGCTTTAAAAAACTGTTAATTGAACTTAAAGAATTAAACGGAAACTATGATGATTTTGATTTCAAAAGACTTTACTCAAACGTCGTTATTAATTCCAGAACAAATATCATCTTTAATTTAAACTTTAGAACTATTAAACATGATGAAGTTTTAAACGAACATCTGATTCTACCAACTTCTACTACATTTATAATTAGAAAAACCACAATTGAAACTTTTCACAACATTAGTGTTTAGTTAAAATCCGGTCGAGCACAATTAAAATCCGGTCGAGCACTTTTGATAAAAACAAACAAAAAAAGATGAACCTGATTTTTTATAAGTCAGAAATTCATCTTTTTTCTTGCGTATTTTTATCGTTTTAACATGTTTTTACCCCTAAAATACGCTTAAAACCATTAAAAAAGGGGTAAAACAAGGTACGGACAATGTGGATCAACCAATAAAAATATTTTCATATTCATACACCACCTTTATTTTATTTTGAAAAAAGGAAGTTGCCTCTTGAAACTTTGTTTTGGGAAGGGGCGGCTTTTAATCCCCTTCCAACAAAACGA
>DUUN01000147.1 GCA_012841535.1 Gallicola sp.
GGCGAAAACGTATTTGTCTTTATGCATAATGGTCTGATTATGACCACAAAATTAAATTCAAATCCGTTGACTCGAAAATCAATTATAACAAATTAAATATCAAATATTTCAAAGAATTTATACGATTGTTTAGTGGACACTAATGAACAAAAAAAATAAACAACATGGGCAAAAGTACAAATTTTAGTGGACAGCCGATCTTTGCACAGCTGTTAAATTTATTGGACAAGTCAAAAATATCGAAAGCATCCAAAGCGTTGGGAGCTGATAAGTATGTGAAGCGATTCACCGGCTATAAACATATTGTTATGGTGTTGTTTTTTGCTTTTTTTTTGGGGGGGGGGACACCTCCATTCACGAGGCGATATGGGGTTTGCTCTCGAATTCACATCATCTGGGTCACCTTGGACTTTGATTATGTAGTCAGATGCAGCACTCTTCAGAGGCCAATGCCCGTCGCACCCCAGATATCTTTGGCCGGTTATATTACGATACCTACCGACGTTACCTGGGTGGTTAAAAGGACAGCAACTTAAGCAAACAAGATATGAAGCGTCTTTACATCATGAATTCGACTAATGGACGCCTGTTTGAGTTCATCACTAATAACATGGATCTTCCGGCAGAAGTAATCGTACAGATTTATAAAAAAAGATGGCGGATCGGGCTGCTTTTTAAGCAGCTAAAACAGAACTTTCCCTTGGAATATTTTCCAGGAGACAATGAGAACGCTATTATCATACAAATTTGGTCCGTTATGCCGGCCAACTTGCTACTGATGATACTCAAAAGCCAAATTAAGCGGAAATGGGCATTTTCGAACATGGTTTCTGTAATCAGACAACACTTAATGAGTTACATCAATGTCGGAAGCTTCTTTGAGAATCCTGAAAAAGCCCGGTACGAACTTATTGAAGAGCAAAAGGTTCGTCAAAAAGGCATGACTGATCAATATTCGCTCTTTCCACAATGGAAGGGGCTTACTTTTAGGAACCCACGAAAACAAAGCTGAAAGCCCGTGAAATCGTGGTCAAAATTTAAATTACCGGTTTTACCGGATAACAGTGTTAACTAATTATAAAAATGAAGGTTTTATATATTGCTAAATCATATTCGCAGATAGGTTTAGGTGGAACAAGAAGAATAAAAGGAATAGCTGAATATTTTGAAAATCATCATAAGTGTAAATTACATTTTTTGACAGAGAACACCGAAAAAAATAAAATTAAAAATGTAATTTTAATAAATACTCCAAAATTTCTTCGCGATTCAAATAAAATACTGTCATCCCAACAAACAAAAACCAAATCAGTAAAACTACTTCATAAAGGTTGGTTCTATTTTTTCCCTGCTTCACTATCTAAAATTCTATTTCGCAAATTCGATGTTATTTACGCTACATCACCTGTTTTCTTAAATCTCATTATTGCATTAATATACAAATTATTTCATCCCTCTTGTTTTATGATAATCGAATATCGAGATTTATATACAATGAATCCTAGCTTTCTGAGAACCTTTTCACTAATTATCTCTCAAAAATTAGAATTATTCATTTTAAAAAAAACAAATTTAATAGTTACCACGACTAATGGTATGAAAAATAAAATTCAATCATTTTTGCCTAATTTACAAATAGAAGTAATACCTAATTATATTACATACAAAGATTACAATAATCCATATTTCTCTTTAGGATTCAACAAAAATTATTTTCATGTAGGTTATATTGGGAGTATTAACACAGGGAGAGATCCATCAGAAATACTAGAATTATTAGACCATTCAATTCAAAATAAAAAAATTATTTTTCATTTTGTTGGGAATTCTACTGAGCAGGAATTAATAATAAAAAAGAAATTCAATGAAAGGAGTGATGTTATATTTCACGGAATTGTAAGCCGAAAAGAATCTCTTAATTTTATGCATAATATGGATGCTCTATATCTAATTATGAATCCAGATTCACATGTGTCTGATGGATATGGGATTCCAGGTAAACTATTTGATTATATAGCATTAAAAAACATTATCATTTCAAAAGAATATTGTATTCAGGAAATTGAAAAAGAAATAAAGATAGAAATTTTACAAAAAATTGGTTCATATTTTATTTTTGAAGCAAAAGAAACATGTTTTTTGGAAAATGTTTTGGCTCAAAAAATAGATAAATACTTTAAGGACATATATTAATTAACTATAATATCCCTGAATTTAATTTTGTAGCCTTCCCTTTTTGTAGGACCGTCCCGAGTTAGAAAAAATTATTAACTTTGTTTGGCAAAAGGAACAACAATGAAAAAGAAAGTATACAGCGAATCAGAGAAGGTAAATGCTGACCATCGCTCTTACTTCTATTATGCAGACAAGAAGGATAACGCCGAAGTTGAAGAGGCAATCCGCGCTGCCGCTAAGTTTGGTTATGGTTTCCGGAAGATTTACTCAAGACTGAGACGTGAGGGTAAGGCATGGAACCACAAGAAGGTTTACAGGGTTTACAAGTCAATGCATTATAAGAAGCGAAGCAAGCTGAAGAAACGTCTGCCTGCACGGAATAAAAACCCTTTGGTTATGCCTAAAGAACCCAATGAGACCTGGCCAATGGACTTTGTTAGCGACAGGATTGAGTGCGGAAGACAGTTTCGTGTTCTTAATATCATAGCTGATACCAGCAAGATTGCCGTGGCACAACGGAAGCTGCAGAGGGGCTGTAATTGACAGATATATTTTCCGTAGCTGAAGTACGAGAACTGACAGAAGCCCGGCGGAAAAATTACAACGAAGAGCAGCCTATAGTACTCCCCAAAAATAGGACCACTAGTTAAGTTGAAAAAAATGACTAAATTAGTGGCGATTATGAAAACAACAAGAAGAAAATTTTCAGCCGGTTTTAAGGCTCAAGTAGCCATCGA
>DUUN01000730.1 GCA_012841535.1 Gallicola sp.
AAAAAACGAATGGATTCACCTTGCGAATAAGCTTTCACAATCTGTGGACGAGCAGATGTTTGAAAACCGGATACTATAGATGACATTGCATGACTAACTTGATTGGCAATTCCCATAGCTGCATTAGTCGCAACGCCATAAAATATATTGATTAGAAATATAAAACCATTTTGAGTGGCCACGTTGGAAAAACTTCCAAACATACTCCAACTAGAATATGTGAGAAGTTTTCTAAATAAAGTTTTATCCCATAGAAATCTATAACGAGAAGAATTAAAGCTATAATTGCAGTATTTTTTATAAACAAAAAACATTGTTGTAGTTATAAAAAAAACAATTGCGGAGTATGCAATTAGTTTATCGAATAAAATCACTTTCAACAAATAAACACCTAATAATTTTAGAATTGCATCAAAGATACTAGCATAAGCAAAAAATGACATTCTCTCAAATGCGATTACTGTACCCTCGTAAGGAACGCGTAATACATTAATACAGAAAGTAAGAATTGAAAATTGATAAACCCAATTAGCAGCAATTAAACGGTCAGGTGGTATATTTAATCTATTATTTAAGAACCATAAACCTAATGTTTCAGCAAGTAATATTATTGCAATGACTATTATAGCTTGAGTATTCAAACACATACTAAATACTTTTTGCAATTGTGCCTTTTCTTTCTTCCCTAATTCAAAAGTTATAAAACGCTGGGAAGCCTGGGTCATTGCAGAATTTAAAAATGAAAATAACACAACAATGCTACCAACGACATTATATATTCCATAATCTACTACTCCTAATACATCAAGTACTACTCTTGATATATAAAGAGAAATTAGCATTACTACGGCAGTCCTAAAGTATAGGAAAAATGTATTTTTAGCTAAACGTTTATTATCTTCTGCGTACGACATTAATGAGAAAAATTATATCGACTTAATCATTGAATCTTTCCAATATGGAATTTCAATCCCCAACACATCCTTGATCTTAGATTTATCCAAAACCGTAAAATTTGGACGTGTTACCCTACTTTGGAATTCATTTGAATGGCAAGGTTGTATTTTACAATTATTTCCTGAAGCTTCATTAATAGCTACAGCAAAATCATACCATGAACAAACTCCTTCATTTGAAAAATGATATATCTGATTTCTTATATCTGTATTATTATTCTTTTGAATAATAGTGTAAATGACATTTGCCAAATCACCTGCATATGTTGGAGTTCCTACCTGATCGAATACTACGTTTAAAGTCTCCTTTTCTGCAGTTAACCTTTGCATTGTTTTAAGGAAATTATGTCCAAATGATGAATATAACCAAGAAGTTCTAATTATCACGTAATCACAACCAGAGTTTATAATAGCATTTTCTCCTCTTAATTTTGTTTCTCCATAAACACCTAGTGGTTTTGTTTCGTCTGTCTCTGTGTATGGAGTATTTTTAGTTCCATCAAATACATAATCGGTAGAGATATGAATCAATAAACCGTTTTTATCTCTACAAGCTTCTGCAAGATTTTTTGGTCCAATATGATTAATGAGGT
>DUUN01000307.1 GCA_012841535.1 Gallicola sp.
AATTTCTGTTTTAAATATAGGAATTGTTTCCTTAACAGCATGTGGCTCTTCTGATGCTAATATAAAAGACACTGAGGGCAAATCATCTGAAAGGGTTAAAATTGAATATTGGCATGTAAATGCTGATACTCAAGGAGGGAAAACTGTAAAAGAATTAGTTGAGGGTTTTAATAAATCTCAAGATGAAATTGAAGTAGTGGAAAAATATAATCCCGATATGTATAAGGGATTAATGCAAAATATGCAAGCTTCCATTGCATCTGGTATGTCTCCGGATATTGTTCAAGTAGGATGGGCTTTTTTAGATTATTTTTCTGAAAATTTTGAATATAGTGAACCACAGGAGATTATAGAAGAATTCGATAAGGAAAATTCATCTTTTCTAACAGATAATTTTCTACCAAATATTTTAGATTTAGCAAAGAACAAAGATGGAAAACAAGTAGGAATACCATATTCTTTAAGTTCTCCAGTGCTATATTTAAATAAGGATTTGTTAAAAGAAGCGGGTTTAGATGAAAATGGTCCTACTACTTGGGAAGAAATAAAAAATATTTCTAAGACCATTAAAGAAAAAACCGGAAAATATGGAATTTATATTCAAGAACCAATGGACAATTGGGCAACACAGGCAGTTTTAGAAAGTAATGGTGCTAAATTTATTACAGACGGGAAAGCTTCATTTGCATCAAAAGAAGGTAAAGAAGCTTATAGTCTTTGGGCGGATATGGTTTTAGAAGATGAAACTGCCTTAAATATAGGTTGGGAAGAAGGAATTCAAAGCTTTATTAGAGGGGATGTAGCAATGATTTATACAACTATAGCCCAAAGAAATAATATTCAAAGCAACTCTGATTTTGAGATTACAGCAATAGAATCTCCGTCATGGGAAGGTAAGGAAGCTCGTTTACCTGCAGGAGGAGCGATGCTTTCTATAACTTCTACTAATGATGAAAAGAAAGCTGCTTCTTGGGAGTTTATTAAATACTTATATAGTGTTGAAAATATGGCTAAATGGACAATAGGAACAGGCTATGTACCTCCTCGTAAATATGTAGCTGAATCAGAAGATGGTTTAAAGAAGTTTTTAGAAGAAAATACTATGATGAAACCGGCAATTGAACAAATGGATAAAGTTATTCCCTGGGTTTCTTTTCCAGGTAATTCCGGCTTAGAAGCAGAGCAAAAACTATTGGATATGAGAGATCAAATTTTAACTGGAAAAGTAGACGTTGATGAGGCTATGGATAAAACTCAAGAGGAAATAAATAAATTATTAGATTAATTATAAGGAGTCGATTTTATCGACTCCTATAAAGTGATGAAAGGATTGTTAATATTGATTAAAAATAAGAAACTTAATTTTAAGAAAAATGATATTAAATCTATAATTTATCTTGCTCCGTCTTTGTTGGTATTTATATTGTTTATGGTAATTCCTTTGTTGTATACAGTATATTTAAGTTTTTTTAAATGGAATATGGTTTCACCAGAAAAAGAATTTGTAGGCTTAGAAAACTATATATCAATTTTTCAAAATAAGGAGAATTATAGAATAATTTTAAATTCTCTTTTATATATTGTTCTTTTAACTATTTTTTGTTGTGTTGTTCCATATATACTTTCATTTGTTTTGGAACAGATTATAAGTAAATTTAAGAACATATATAAATCTTTAATATTTATTCCATCGGTGATTTCATTAGTAGTGGCTTCTATACTATTTACATGGATTTTAAATCCTGTATCAGGACCACTATCTATTATCTTAGGTAAAGTAGGACTTAGTATTCCGTTTTGGAGTAAAATGGAAGGCTGGGTAATAGTTGTAATAAGTTTAATAACATCATGGAAGGTGTTTGGATATAATTTTATTGTTTTATATGCATCAATTGCTGGTATTTCAAGAGAATTAATAGAAGCGGCAAAATTAGATAATTTATCTAATACAAAAATCTTTTTAAAGATTATTTTACCAATGAGTAGTGCAACGGGAGTATATATTTTTATTATAACAATAGTTCAGGGAGTTCAATATGTATTTACACCTATTAAGGTAATAACTCAGGGAGGTCCAGATAATGCAAGTTCAAACTTAATATATAGTTCCTATCAGCAGGCCTTTGAAATGTATAATACAGGAAGTTCTTCAGCACTGTCAGTTATAACTATGATAATATTTGCAGTATTACTTATTCTTGAATTTAAATTTGTAGAAAAAGGAGTTTATTATGAAAACTAAAAACAAGAAAAATATAGTTTGGCATATTATTTTTATTCTAATAATTATAATATCTTTATATCCTATTATATTTTCAATAAGTAATTCCTTTAAACCCCTTAAAGATGCCTACCATACTATTTTAGATATTATTCCTAAAAAAATAACCTTGGAAAATTATAAGTATTTATTTGAATCTTTACCAATTTTTAAGATTACATTTAATACATTTATTGCTGCAACAGCAATAACATTAATAAAGCTATTTATTTCTTTTTTTGCCTCATATGCAATAGTATATGGTACTTTTAAAGGGAAAAGATTACTTTATTTTATATTCATAGGAACAATGTTTGTTCCATTTACCGTAACAATGATTCCAAATTATTTGATTATATCAAAGCTTGGCTTAATAGATAAAATATGGGGAATTATACTGCCGCAATTAGCAGATGCAATGGGGATATTTTTACTAACACAGACAATGCGTTCAATACCAAAGAGCTTAATAGAAGTTGCAAAACTGGATAATTTAAACGATAGAACTATAATGAGGGGAATTGTATTTCCACTGAGTAAACATGCAGTTTATTCAACGGGAATTTGGTTTTTTATAACTGCCTGGAATGAATATGTATGGCCTGTTTTAGTGTTAAAAACTACAGAAAATTATACATTACCACTAGCATTACAGAATTTTATAAGTTCAGAAGGCGGAACTAATTTTTCAGTTGCAATGGCTGTTTCTGTAATAGCAATGATATTACCGTTAGCATTGTATCTAGTATTTCAAAAATATATAATAGGAACTTTTGTATCAGCAGGAGTTAAGTAGGAGTAAAAATGAAAGAAATATTGTTAAAAAATGTATATAAATCATATAAGGACACGCCAGTTATAGAAAATTTGAATTTAGAAATAAAAGAAGGCGAAAGACTGGTATTATTAGGACCTTCTGGATGTGGGAAATCAACAATATTGCGTATGATAGCAGGTTTAGAAACAATATCTTCAGGAGAATTGTATTTAAATGGGAAAAATGCTACTAATATGCAAAGTGGACATAGAAATATTGCTATGGTTTTTCAGAATTATGCACTTTATCCAAATATGACTGTTTCAGAAAATATTACCTTTGGACTAAAAGCCAGTAAAATAGACAAGGAAGAGGTAAATCGACGATTAGAAAAAGTGTTAGATATGTTAGATTTAAAAAAATATAAAGATAGGTTACCTAAAGAACTTTCAGGAGGACAAAGGCAAAGAGTTGCTTTAGCTCGTTCAGTAGTAAAAAGATCAAATTACTTTTTATTAGATGAGCCATTGTCTAATTTAGATGTAACATTACGTCATAACGCTAGAAAACAACTAATTAAAATACACGAAATGTATAAACATACATTTGTTTATGTTACTCATGATCAAGTAGAAGCTATGACAATAGGTCATAGAATAGCTTTATTAAATGAGGGTAAAATCCAAATGATAGATACTCCGGAAAAAGTATATAATTATCCTAGTAATATATTTACTGCTTCATTTATTGGAAATCCTAAAATGAATTTGAAAAAAATAAAATTGGAGAAGAACAGGGTAATTATTAAAAAACAAAGTATATTAATTAATGATGTTTGGGAAGAGGTATTAAAGAAAAACAATAATTCTAATTTAATCGTAGGAACTCGTCCGGAACATTTAAAAATTTCAAAAGAAAAAGTAGATAATTCAATTTTTGGAGTTATTAAATTTATAGAAAATCTTGGTCCCAACTATGCCATAGTAGTTGATGTAGATGGTGATGAGTGGATAGTTTTAGATGATTATAAAAATTGGGAAATAGGAAATAAAGTTAGTATTTCCTTTAATGACTATAAATTACATTTTTTTAATGAAAATACTGAAAACAACATAGGTTATCCAAAGGAAGTGGAAAATTATGACAATTTATATAAGCACTAATATTTATGCTAAAACCTCTTTTTTAAATATATTTAAACTTTTTAAAATGGTAGATAATGAATTTCAAATAGGCATAGAGATATTTCCAATTTTAAAAGAAGGAAAAATTATAGAAGAAATAACAGAATCTATTGATGAATTAAAAAAATATGCAATAAGTTTTCATGGACCATATTATAATATAGAGCATAGTGCACCTAAAGGCAGTTTAGAATATAAGAAGGCAATTAATGATTGTATAGAGGTCTTTAAGTTAGGAAAAATATTAAGGGGAAAGTATTTTGTATTTCATCATAACAATAAAGTAGTAAATGCAGATGTAAAAGAAGAGATGATTTATAATTCAAGACTTAATTTATTAGAATTAAATGAAATTAGCAAGGAATACAACATCTCAATATATGTTGAGAATGCAGGAGTTAATTCTATAGGAAATAATCTATTTACAGAAAAAGAGTTTATAGAAGAATGCTTAAAAATAGAAAATTATATTCTAATAGATATAGGGCACATAAATGCTAATGGTTGGGATTTAGAAAATATAATAAAAACATTACAAAATAAAATAAAAGCTTATCATGTTCATAATAATAATGGGTTTGATGATAATCACGACAGAATTTTAAATGGAACTTTGGACTTTAATAACTTTAAGAAACTATATAAAAAGTATACCCCAGAAGCTGATATAGTTATAGAATACGGTGAGGTTGTTTCTGAAGATTTTAATGGCGTAGTTCAGGATATAGAATTTATAAAGAAAAATTTTGACCTATAATAGTATAGTAAATATTTCGACAACTTATGGATTAATAGTTTTAGTATAAGAATAAAATATAAGCCTAATTATTACTTAAGTGAACTAAGGAAAAAAAATCTTGTAAAAATTATATATAACTAGAATATAACTTTCTTTTCACTAGGCTTTAACTTGTTGATAAACTAAGTATATGGTATAATTATTTATAATTTCATATTAGCGATGAAAGGAAGTAGTATATAATTTTTCAAGCATAGAGAGTTTGCGGCTGGTGTAAGCAAATATTGAATATTATAGAATCCGTCCTGGAGCTAAAGGCCTATAAGTGACGATATTTTATCGTAATTAGGGTGGCAACGCGGGTATTACTCGTCCCTTTTATTAAGGGATGAGTTTTTTTATTTTATAATAAAATTATACCTGTAATAAAAGAATAATTAACTAGTAGATTTTCTTAAATCTATATTTTATAGTAGTGGCGTGGCTATTTAAAATACAAGGAGGAATTATGTTAGATATTAGAAGATTAAGAGCAGACAAAGAGGGAGTTTTAAAAGCTTTAGAAAAAAGACATGGGGATTTTCCGATAGATAAACTTTTAGAAGTTGATGAAAAAAGAAGAAACACCATTAAACAAGTTGAAGAAATGAAGGCTGAGCAAAACAAAATCTCTAAACAGGTTCCAGTATTGAAAAAAGAAGGAAAAGATACTACAGAAGTTTTTGCTCAAATGAAGGAATTATCAAATAAAGTTAAGGAATTAGATGAAGAAGTAAGAAAATATGATGATGAAATATATAATTATTTAGCAAATATTCCTAACACTCCAGCTGATGAAGTACCAGAAGGAGAAGATGATTCAGACAATGTTGAAATCAGAAAATGGGGAGAACCTACTAAATTTGATTTTGAACCTAAAGCCCATTGGGATTTAGGAGTGGATTTAGATATATTGGACTTTGAAAGAGGAACTAAAATTTCAGGTTCAAGATTTTCTGTATTTAAAGGTTTAGGAGCAAGACTTGAAAGATCAATAATAAACTTTATGCTTGATTTACATACGATAGATCAAACATATGAAGAAGTTTGGGTTCCTGTAATGATGAATAGAAGAGCCATGTTTGGAACAGGACAATTACCAAAATTTGAAGAGGATATGTTCTATGTTCCACAAAAAGATCTTTTCTTAGCACCAACAGCAGAAGTACCAGTTACAAATTTATTTATGGATGAGATAATTGATGGAGCAAGATTGCCTATTCATTATACTGCTTATTCACCTTGTTTTAGAGCAGAAGCAGGTTCAGCAGGAAGAGATACAAGGGGATTAATTAGAAACCATCAATTTGATAAGGTGGAGTTAGTTAAATTTACAGATCAGGAAACAAGTTTTGATGAATTGGAAAAATTAACAAATGATGCTGAAGAAGTACTACAAAAATTAAATATACCTTATAGAGTAGTAATATTATCTTCAGGGGATTTAGGATTTTCTTCTGCAAAAACTTACGATATAGAAGTTTGGATGCCAAGCTACAATAGATATGTAGAAATTTCTTCATGTAGTAACTTCTTGGACTTCCAAGCAAGAAGAGCAAATATAAAATATAGGGATGAAAATGGAAAAGTTAAATTTGCTCATACTTTAAATGGTTCAGGTTTAGCAGTAGGAAGAACATTAGCTGCCATACTTGAAAACTGTCAAAATGCTGATGGTACAATAACAATTCCAGAAGTTTTAAGACCTTATATGAATGGTGTAGAAAAAATAGAAAAGAAATAGTATTTAATTAATAGGGTAGATTATAGGTCTATCCTATTAATTTGTTTAAAAACCAATTATAATAAAGTTAGGGAAATTTTGTATATTATAATTTTAAAAATATTTTTCTAATATTACAATATGCTAACAAAGTTTAATATACATTTTCTTTATTGTATAATAACTATGAGGTGGGATATGAAAAAGAAAAAACAACTATTTGCTTTTATTTTGACACTTGTATTAATTTTTTCAAATATATCATTTGCAGCAATACCAGGTTTTGAAGATTCTACTAAGGGTTACATAATTGCTGAATTTGATAGTGATACAATAATTTCATCTTATAATGAAGATGAGGTAGTATCTATTGCTAGTATTACAAAACTTATGACATATATTTTAACAAAGGAAGCAATAGAAAAAGGAAGCTTAAATTTAACCGATTCTATTACGGTAACAGAAGATATTGCTGCTATTGGAGGCTCTTCACTATCCCTAGCGACAGATCAAAGTGTAACAATAGAACAATTGTTAAAGGGTTTAATAATTGTTTCTGGCAATGATGCGGCCTATGCATTAGCAAAAACCGTTGGAGGCTCTGAAGAAGAATTTACTAGGTCCATGAATGAAAAAGCTAAAGAAATAGGCTTGGAAAAAGCTAATTTTGTTAACGCATCAGGACTTCCAGATTCAAATACAAAGGAAGAAAACACAATGACAGTAAGAGATGTTTATAGACTGTCTAGGTATGTTTTAGAAACCTACCCTGAAATTTTAGAGCTTACATCAACAAAAGTTTTAGAAATTCCTGAATTACAAGTAAGTAAACAAAGTACAATACCACTACTAGGAGAAATTGCAGGGATAGATGGATTAAAAACAGGAACTACAGACGCAGCGGGCTATTGTTTAGTTTCTACATTTAAACCAATTTCCAACGAAACATTAAAAGAACATAGATTTATTTCTATTTTAATGGGAGCTAACTCCAATGATGATAGAAGAAACATTGCTGAAATTATATTCAACTATATAAATGGAAATTATGTATATGGTAAAGTAGTAGATGAAAATGAAGTTTATAGAGAATTAAAAATTAATAGCATAGATTCAGGAGTAGTAGAAGTTTATCCTAAGCAAACTAGAGATATTTTATATGATAAAACTGAAGGACTGACTATAACAGGAGATATAAATATAGAGGTAACTGGACCTTTAAAATCAGGGGATAAGGTTGGAGTATTGTCAATTAGGGGAAATGATGGTAAAGTATATGATGTTGATTTAATTGTCAAAGAGGATTATAATAAAGCAGGGTTTGGTACAAGAGTGAAAAGAATGTTTTCAGATATTTATGAAAATACAAGATTGTATTTAAACTTTTAAATCAATATGCCCCCATAATTAAGCTGGATATAATACTCCCCTCCTAAGGGAGATTCACTGGTTCGAGTCCGGTTGGGGGTGCCATAAAGTCGAAAATCTTAAAGATTTTCGACTTTTAATTTTATTAATAGAATTTATTGGGTAAAAATTTAATGTACGTATATATATAATTAATCTATAGGAGGATAAAATGAAAAAATTAGGAATATTTGTTGGAAGTTTAAGAGAAGGATCTTATTCAAAGAAAACTGCAAAAGTAATTGCGAAACAATTAGAAAATGATTTTGAAGTATCTTTTATAAATATAAGAAACTTGCAATTTTATGACGAAGATTTGGAACAAGAGGGAAAAGTACCTGCTGAATGGACTAAGTTTAGAGATGAAGTAAAGGAAATGGATGCATTTTTATTTGTAACTCCAGAGTATAACCGATCTGTACCAGCTGTATTAAAAAATGCTTTAGATGTTGGATCTAGACCTTATGGTTCTAGTGTTTGGGATGGTAAACCAGGGGCTATAGTTTCTACTTCAACAGGTGCTATTGGAGGTTTTGGAGCTAATCATCATTTAAGACAAAGTATGACATTTTTAAATGTATATATGATGCAACAACCAGAAATATATTTAGGAGATTCAGGGGCTTGTTTTAATGATGAAGGTCAGGTTGTTGAAAGAACTGAAAAATATTTAAATAAATTTTCCCAAGCTTTTAAAACTTGGGTTAATAAGTTTAATTAATAAAATAAGGAATTAGTTGTTGAATCCCCTTGTCAAATAGTAGGACAAGGGGGTTTTTATGTAAAATATAGTTAGAATTTAAAAAAAATGAAAATTTAAAAAGAACTATGAAATAAATTCAATATTATAAATTTTTGATTTATAAGTTGGATATTGTATAACTTTGAAATAATAAGAACATATAAACAACATAAGTTCTTAACATAATATCTATGCATTGGTATATTATCAATTAAATATATCTTTGAAAAAAATTGTAGTATATTCTATACTTAAAACAATATGAGTAAGTACAGAGGTGATAGAAAATGAAGAGAAAGGCATTTGTTCTTGTATCTATTTTAATATGTTCTATATTTTTAAATTTTACATATGCAAATGCTAATGGGCTTAATGAAAATTCTAGGAAAATTCTTAAAGAAGGAAAATGGAAAAATTCTAAATGGGAATATTATGATAATGGAGAAATCGTTTTTTATTTAGGAGCTCTTTCAACTGTTGAAGAAGCGCCTTGGAATAATGGTGATTTAAATAAAGATGATATTAGAATTATAAATTTTTCAGCTAAATCAAAAGCTCCGATAGATATGTCATATTTATTTAGTGGTTTTGAAAACTTAAAAGAAATAAACAATTTAAAAAATTTAGATGTAAAAGAAACCACTAATATGTCTCATTTATTTGATGGAGTTAAGGTTAAGGAAATAGATATTTCTAGGTGGAAAACTGGATATTTAAAGGATACTTCTTATATGTTTTCCAATATAAAGAATATTGAAAAGCTAGATGTATCAAATCTTCATACTAATAATGTTACTAATATGAGCTATATGTTTGCTGATTCTAATTTTGAAGAAATAGACTTATCTAATTTTAATACAGGTAAAGTTAAAGACCTCAATAATATTTTTCTGAATACTCCTTATTTAAATAAATTAGTACTAGGAACAACCTTTAGATTTAAAGGTAATACAGGGTTAGAAAAAGGAATAAATCCTTACACTGATAGTTGGAAAGGATTGGAAAAAGAATTTTTATATCCATCAACAGAGGAATTCATAAAAAAATATGATGGAAATAAACCTGATACATATTGTAGAGTTTTAGAAAAATATAAGGTTGAGTTTAATAATAGTTTTGGTAAGATTTTAGATAGTCAAGAAGTTGAATATGGTAGTAAATTAAATAAAATTGAAAACCCTGAAAGAGAAGGTTATAAATTTACATATTGGTCAACAGATAAAGAAGGTGTTAATGAATTTGATTTTGAAACACCTATAAGTAAAAATACTACTTTATATGCCCAATGGGAAAAGGGCATGGATGTATATAAAGTTACCTATGATGGTAATGGAGCTACATCAGGAGAAGTTCCTACTGATAACATCGATTATGGTCATGGAAGTCTTGTTACAGTAAAGGGAAACATAGGTAATTTAGTAAGAAATGATTATATATTTGATGGTTGGGCTAAGGATCCATTGGGAAATGATACAGTAGAAGATACTTTCATAATAACAGAAGATACAACTCTTTATGCTCAATGGGTTTTAGATACTTCAGGTTCGGGAGTAGTTTATGTGACCTTTGAGCCAAATGGTGGAGTATTTAGTGATGGTACAATTGAGTCAAAGGTTGTTGAAGTAGCTAAAGGAGAAACCGTATTAGAGGAAGATATTTTAAAAGAAGGATATATTTTTAAAGGTTGGTATTTAGAAGATGAAACAAAATATAATTTTGAATTGGAAGTTATTGAAAATTTAAAATTATTTGCAAAATGGGAGAAAGATTCAACAATGCCAACAGAACCAAGTAATCCAAGTGAACCGACAAAACCAACAGAACCAACGAAACCAGAAAGACCAACACCAACTATAAAGGAAATAACCCTAGTAGGTGGTAGAGCTACCTTAACTGAAAGAGTAGAAAGTCAATTAATGGACTTTGTACAATACAGATTATCTGGTAAAGACCGTTACGCTACATCAGTAGCAGTAGCAAAAGAATATAGCAAATCCAATATAGTATTACTAGCAAGTGGAGAGAAATATACAGATGAATTAACAGCAACAGTACTTGCAAATAAACTTGACGCACCAATAATGTTAACAAGAAAAGATGCTATTCCAGCAGAAGTAAAAGCTGAAATAAATAGACTTGGAGCGACTAAGGTAATATTAATAGGTGGAAATGCTTCTATATCTGAAAAGGTAGAAAAAGAACTAGCTAACTACACTGTA
>DUUN01000289.1 GCA_012841535.1 Gallicola sp.
AAAATCCCTATATTCCATCTGCCACCAATTTATAGCAAGTATAGAAACACAAGTTTATAATGAATATTTAGGCGCTTTTAGCAAAAACATAACTACAATTTAACGATTACCTAACAATTTAACGATTACCATACAATTTAACGATTACTCTACGATTTAACGATTACCTTAAAATTCAACTATTAGATTATAATTTTTAACAATATCTATTAATATAAACTTTTGGTTTAATTGTGAAAATATATGCTTTATGATATAATAATTTGAGGAGGAACTGTGATGAAAAAACCTGATATTTTTAATGAATTAGTTAAAGCATTTCCTTATTTACACCTAAGTTGGAACGTGCAAAATGATGGTCAAGATTATAAGAGCAATTTTATTTATAATTGTTTTTCTTTTGATTTAATTATGGAAAAAATTCAAGATCTAAACCTCGATAAAGGTTATGTAATTCATAGATGGTATAATTTTCATTCATCAAAAGCCTGTGAAGATGTATTTATAAAACTAGGAGCAAAAAGAGAATTAAATGAAAAACACAAAAAAATCGACTTTTTCTTTAAAGAAATTAATTATGATTTAAAATTGACTGTTTATCCTAGAGGGTTTAAAGATGGGGTGAATCTTAATACAAGATCAGGTAAGAATGAGTTGATAAACTGGCTATATAAAAATCAATCTCAACAAGGGAGAAAACATTTAGACAATAGACTATTTATTGTGTGTAAAGGAAAATCAGGTAAGTACATAGATTCTCTTAAAATAAAGGCTGATTACAATTTGCTGAAACATAAAATTTCGCAATTTATTAAGCATTACGAAAATCGCTCTTTATATAGCCTGGATATTGAAGTTGATAATTTAACAAAAAAAGTTTATAGCGATATTATTTTTATAGAGGGGTAGTATAGTATGGCACATGTTTTTATTGTAAGTCCACAGACATTTAAAGTTCACTTAGAATATATGTTTGCTGGGACAGGTAGCGGAGACGACTCAGTAGATTTTTTATTTGATGATTCTGTAAATATACGTTACCATACGGAAGCAAAATTAATAGGGATGCTGAGCGACACATCTAGAATAAGAGTAGGCGATAAAATTATTTTTTTTGTTACAGGTATTTCTAAGTTTTATGGTATTTTTGAAGCTGAAAGCCCAGTTTTTATAGATAACGATAATCCTCCATATTTAAATGAGGAATTAGGCAAAAAGTTGTTTTACAGAATAAAAATAAAACCAGATATAGTTTTCAAAGAAGGTATTTCAGAATATGATTATTTAGACTCATTGGAGGATTTGAATAGTCCAGCAGAAATGCCTTGGTCTTTAATATACAGAAAGCTAAGAGCGAATAGAGGTTGTACGGCAATTACAAAATCAGAATATAATTTATTCTTTTCTAGATTATCTAAAGATAACATTGAAATAGAAAGCTCTAATGGCTTTACTTTTAACCTAGAAAATGAACAAATAGTTCCAGGCATATTTAGCGAATATAGTGGTAACGGAGCAGAGATAACCGACCAATTGGTATTAAAGATGATAGGTAAAGATAATAATAACCATGCATATGAATATTATTTGCAGTCTTACTTAATAAGGGAAATTATAAATAATAATTTTCTAATGGAGCCAGATGAAGAATTAGTTTGGATAGGAAATGAAGTTAGTTGTGGGGTAGGAATGCAAAGCATTGATATATTAACAATTACCAAAACTGCTAATCAAATTAATGTTAATATATTGGAATTAAAGGCCGTTTATTTGGATATAGCAATTATGGAACAAATAAACAAGTACATAAGGTGGGTATTAGAATATTTTATTCCCACAATCAGAGAAGAATTACCAATTGTTATAAAACCTTATTTAATTGGAAAACAATATAGTAATGTAGACAGACAAATTGAAAGAAATATAGAACTTTTAGGTATAGAACTCTATAGAGAAACAAATGAAATTTTAATTAAAGATGTTGATATTAGAACTTTTATTTTTGAAGATAACAATATTAATTTCAATAGACTTGATAATGAAGATTAATAACGGTAATATCAATTGGAGAGGTGATGGAAATGAATTACATAGGTTCGAAAAGAAGTTTAATTGATTTTCTTAAGAAAGAGATATTTGATGTTGCTCAAATTAAGAAAAATGAAACAAAAGGTATATGGTTTGCCGATGGGTTTGCCGGAACAGGAATAGTAGGCAAAAGTTTTAAATCTAAAGGGATGAATGTTTTATCTAACGATATTCAATACTACAGTTTTGTAATAAATCGGCATTATATAGGGGTAAATAAAGTTCCAAAATATAAAAATCTTGGATTTGATCCCTTTGAATACTTTAATAATTCTAAAGGCAAAAAGGGTTTTATTTATAATAACTATTGTGTTGAAGGTACAAAAGGCCAAGAGTATGAAAGGAATTATTTTACACCTGAAAACGCAATGCTAATTGATCAGATCCGTGAAGATATTGAAAAATGGCATACTGAAAATAGAATAAATGATGATGAATATTATTATCTCATTTCTTGTTTATTAGAAGCTGCAGACAAAGTAGCGAATACTGCTGCTGTATATGGAGCTTTTTTAAAGCATATAAAAAAATCTGCACAAAACAGAATTAATCTAGTGCCTTTGAAAATAATAGAAAAGGATATTGATTCAAAAATTGATAATTCACCAATAGAAGAGTGGATATTAAAATCTGAAGGTGATATTTTGTATCTTGATCCTCCGTATAATCACAGACAATATGCAACCAATTATCACATGCTTGAAACAATAGCTAAATATGATAACCCTATTATATATGGAAAAACTGGTCTAAGAGAATACTCAGAACAAAAAAGTAATTGGTGTAGCAAATCAAAGGTTGTAGAAGAATTAGAACATGTTATTAAAAATGCTAAATTTAAATATATATTTTTAAGTTATAACAATGAAGGCATAATGTCCTTAGATGAAGTAAGAGAAGTTATGGAAAAATATGGTGCTTATAAATTAAAAAAGCAAGAATATAAAAGATTTAAAGCAGATAACAATAGGCAAAACAAGGCAGATAATACTACTGAATATTTACATTGTTTGATAAAAAAATAGACTTTATTGTAAAGAGCCTCCCAACATGATATAATTTTCATGTCAAAGGGAGGTTTTTTTTATGAGCAAAAATCCATTTACTAAGGGAACAAACTCTTATGTTGATTTTGAAACAATGAGTGATTTAAAATGGCACTGTAGTAAGTGCGAATTATTAAGCGGACAAGCGAAAACTTGGCAAATATGGAGACAAGAAATAGGATTAAGTTTGAAACAAGACAGCAAAAAAAATTATTATAAAAGAATTTTTTGTAATAACTGTAATATAACCACGGTTCATAGGGGGTTAGTTTCCCTTGAAGTTGATACTGCTGGAACAAGAGCTAGATCTACTATGCCAACAGCTTTAAGAAAAAGAATAATAGATTATTATGGTAGTACAGACGCATTTACATTAAGAAAAGAAACTCCTAATAAATTAGAAGTCGATCATAGATTTCCACAAGTAAGATGGACTGAAGCAGAAAGTGAAAACACAATAAACATGTCAGAGGATGAAATACAAGAAAAATTCATGTTATTAACACGCGAAAATAACTTATTGAAATCTAGACAATGTGAAAAGTGTGCTGAAAGTAATATAAGGCCAGGAGGGTATGGCATCAATTTTTGGTATGAAGGAAACGAAGAGTGGACAGAGGACTTAAAATGTAAAGGATGCTTTTGGTATGATCCACAAGCTTGGAGAGATGCAGTGGCTAATATATTAAAAGAAAAAGAGGAGAAATGATTTGCCGAAATTTAACGATATTGATCTAAAAAAATGGAAAGAATATGAGGATATTGAACTTAGTTCACTTTGGATAATTGAAAACAGAAAAAAGAACACTTACCATTCCAATCAATATCATGGTAATTTTGTCCCACAAATACCTGAGCAACTTATTAAGAGATTTACAAAAAAAGGTGAATTAGTTATTGATTTTTTTGTAGGTGGGGGAACGAGTATTTATGAAGCCTACGAATTAAAAAGAAGAGCAATAGGTGTTGATATTAATAATGATATGTTTGGGGACATTCTTAATAAAATAAACAATGATGAAAAATACAAACTAATACAAGCAGATAGTACTGAACCAAGCACTATTAAAAAAATAAAAAAAGAGATGGATTTTAATGAGAAAGCTCAATTGTTAATTTTTCATCCACCTTATCATAATATAATAAAATTCACTGATATGAATACGGATTTATCTAATCTAAAAAGCATAGAAGAATTTTTAGTAGAATTTGAAAAAGTTATTGTTAATAGTTTTGAATTATTAGAGAACAAACGGTACGCAGCATTAATAATGGGGGATATATATCAAGATTCTGTATGGCATCCACTAGGATTTCAAACTATGAATTTATTTATAAAAAATGGTTATACTCTTAAAAGTATAATTGTAAAAAATATAGATGAAACAAAAGGTAAAAGAGGCCAAAGATCAATATGGCGATATAGAGCACTATCAAGTGATTATTATTTGTTCGGTCATGAATATATATTTATATTTAAAAAATAGAATAAGAAAGTGGTATTTTGGAAAATAAGCGTGGTTATGTGTATGTCTTAACAAACCCAAGTTTTAGAGATGACTGGGTTAAAATAGGTAAAAGCAAAAGACTTCCTGATGTTAGAGGAAAAGAACTATCGAATACAGCTGTGCCATTAGATTATGAAGTTTATGCGACATTGCACACTGAGAGATTTAATGAAGCAGAAAAAATGATACATAATTTCATTGATAAGATCTCTGACCTTAGAATTAACAAAAGAAGAGAGTTTTTTAATATAGCTCCAGAAGTTATTTATGATATTTTAGTTAGTATCAAGGAACTACTAGGCGATGAAGCAATTTTAGAACTTAAAGGTGATAATGTAGAAGTATTGAATGATGAACCAAAAGGTAAAAAGCGAAGTATAAGCCAAAGGTTTGATTTTTATTCTAGAGGAATAAGAGATGGCGATGTTATTCAGTTCATTGATGATCCTAATGTTAAGGCTGTAGTTCAGGGAGAAAGAACTGTTATTTTTGAAAATAAGACGTGGTATTTATCACCTTTGGTGAAAGAACTATACACAAGAGCGAATAATGTTAATCCTAGTGGTGCTTATCAAGGACCTGCGTATTTTACATTTAACGGTAAGAAACTAACAGATATAGCAATAAAATGATTAGTATATTTAAAAGCGACTCAACTCATTAGAGAAGGGTCGCTTTTTTGTTAATTATTTAACTATTTCAACAATATCAGATATATCACAATTTAAGGCGATACAAATTTTTAATAGAATATCAGTATTTACATTAGCTCCTTTACTCAGTTTAGAAACGGATGTAACACTTATTCC
>DUUN01000088.1 GCA_012841535.1 Gallicola sp.
CACAAAAAAGAAAAAAGGTAAGAAACGCAAGACAGAAATTATTTTATATAATGGAACATTTAGAAATAATGCAAAAAAATAAAGAGAGTTTATATACAGTTGATAAGGCTATTGAAGATATTAAGATTGCTTTTGATGAATTGGAAACTGTCGAAGAAAAATACGATTATAGTAAGTTACCAAAAGATATGTAGGTGAATATATGAAAATAAGTAATGTAATAGTAGAACAAATTCTTAATTCAACAGTTGTTGAAGATTATGCAGAAATATTAACTCCAACTGAAATGAAAGAAATAATATGTGAATCATTTAAAGATTCAATAGTCAGTTCAGATGGTTATATTTATGGTTCTTACATGGGAACAAAATATTGTATATTATGCAAAAACATAAGTTATTTAGGAAATCCACATCCAATATATAAAAAACGTATTCAAATACCAGATGGTTTTATAACTTTATATAATGAAAATATAAAAAAAGGTATAACAACGTTATTGATAGGAGTTTATAAATATAAAGATACTATATTATTTTGTGATTTTGATACTTCTAAATACATTAACAATAAATCACATAATTCTTCAGCACATATATATACGATAGATTTATTAAACGGTGTTAGAAATGGTATTTTTAAGAAGAAAGATTATAGAAATAACATAATAACTGTTTTTGATGAAAACAATGTTAATAAGTTTCTTGAAATGAAATTAAATGTATCATCAACTACAGGAGTAGAAGTTTTTGATACATTAGATGAGTTTTTTGCATCTATGTTTAAAGAATGGGTTGGAATTGAATGTTATATGGAAATGATTGAAAATGGTTTTAATAACAAATTTCAACCAGAATGGCCTGGTTTTTACTTGGAATATAAATTAGAAAAGTATTTAGAGGAAAATCATAAAACAGATATTATTAGATATTGTCAAAATAAAAAGAATGGTGATGTTGATTTAGATTTATATTTCCCAAAATTAGGGATGTATGGTGATTTAAAAACACATAGTTTAAACAGTAATGCTATTCAAGGTAATGATTACAATACAATAATGGATTTAATAGAAAAACAAAGTGTATATTATATTGTTTGTAGTCATGAAACAGAAAAAGATAAAAACCATGGTTTTGTTGTGACAGAATTTTGGAATAGGGCTCAAAATAAAACAGATTTACATAGTTATGGAAACAAAATGAAATATAGTGTAAAAATAACAAAGTATTATATATTGGAAATAAATAAATATAATAAAAAATATTTAGAAATATTTAAACAAGGAAAAAATAGTGATGGCAAATCTAGAGAACCAAAGATAATGATACCAGATAAATATATAGAAAATTTTCTTGTGCATATTGTAGAATTTGATGATTAAAATGATTGAAAAGGGTAGCTTTTTTAAGAAAAATTTGTTAAAATAAATATAATGTCAGGAGGAAAAAAAGTGAAAAAGTTTAAATTTATAGATTTGTTTTCAGGAATTGGTGGATTTCATCAAGCAATGAAAAATTTGGGTGGCGAATGTGTTTTTGCTTCCGATATAGATAAATATGCAATAGAAACTTATAAAGAAAATTATGGTATTGATTCAGATATAAATGTAAGAGATATTAAGGAAGAAGATATCCCTAAACATGATGTTTTATGTGCTGGCTTTCCGTGTCAAACATTCTCAAAAGCAGGAAAAAGAATGGGGTTCCAAGATGAAACAAAAGGAACACTTTTCTTTGAAATTGAAAGAATCTTAAAATACCATAAAACAAAATATATAATTTTAGAGAACGTTAGAAATTTGGTATCTCATGATCATGGAAATACATGGAAAACTATTTATACACATTTGAAAGAATTAGGGTATAGATTAACACCCAGACCGTTAATATTAAGTCCTCATCAGTTAGGTGTTCCACAATTAAGAGAAAGAGTCGTAATTTTAGGAATATATGATCCTGAAAATAGCGATAAAGATTTGGTATTTAATTTTAATGCTTTAGAAAAACTTAAGACTAAAGAAGATAATAATATTTATGATATTATTGAAACAGGAAGAGTTGATGAAAAATACTATATTACAGAAAGAGAAAAATATATTTTAACTGCATGGGATACTTTTTATAAAGGAATACAAGAAAAAGTGTTAGGATTTCCCGTATGGTTTGAATATTTTAAAAAGAAACCAACTGATGATATGCCTAATTGGAAAAAAGAATTCGTTGAAAAAAATAATAAACTATATAAAGATAATAAAGAATTTATAGATAAATGGTCTAAGGAATATAATAATTTAAAAGACTTTACTCCAACACAAAGAAAATTTGAATGGCAAGCGGGAGATTCTATTGAGTCATTATGGGACGGATTAATCCAATTTAGACCATCTGGAATAAGAGTTAAGAAACCAACATGTTTTCCAGCTTTAGTTGCGCTTGTTCAGATTCCAATAATAGGAAAGTATCAAAGAAGATTAACTGTAAGAGAAGCGGCAAGATTGCAAAGTTTTCCGGATACCTTTAAACCTAATAATAGCGATCAACAAGCATATAAGCAGTTTGGTAATGCTGTAAATGTAAAAGTAATTCAATTAGCAGCCGAAGAATTGTTTAATTATGAAGGGTAATTCCTTCTTTTTTTTGTTCATATTTTTGTAATATATCCAAAATATTACAAAAATATATTGACAATATATTTAAAATATGTATAATATGTGGTGAATGAGGGGTGACTGTCATGGAACAGAAAAGAGAAAAATTTAGAGAATTAGCTGAAAAAAGAGTTAGTAATGCTTTAAAACAAATTCAATTAATTGGTAATCTATCTAACACGAGAGTGTATGAATATGATGAAGAAGATATTAAAAAAATATTTAAAACATTAAAAGAAGAAATAAGTCTAGCTGAAGCAAAATTTAAATCAAAAGGTAGAGATAGAAATTTTAAGTTTTAGAGGGGAGTGAAATTTATGTTAAAGAAATTATTTAATGCAAATAGCGTTAAAGATATTAATGAATTGATTAAATTATTAGAAAGTAAGTATGATACTGAATGGATTCCAGTAGGTAATAATGAATCAAATCATTCAACCTTTCAAATGCTTGAAAGAGGCGAGAATGGAATTATAGAAAGATTAACTAATGCAATAGATGCAGTTATTGAAAAGGAATATTTTTTAAATCCTGATGAAAATTTAAATAGCCCAAGAAAATCATCAGAAAAATACTTTGGTATTAAAGAAGGTAATTTGGCTAACTACAATATTAAAGATATTAATAAAGAACTTAAAGACTTAGTAAAGTTAAACGTTTTAGAATCAAATAAAAAAGGAAGACCAACTATAGAAATTAGGGATTATGGTATTGGGTTATCTTCAGAAGAATTTGGTAAAACTATTTTAAGTTTACAAGGTGGAAATAAATTGAAAAAGTTTTATTTAGCAGGAACTTTTGGTCAAGGTGGATCAACTGCCAATATTTTTTCAAAACACACACTATTTATTTCAAAACCAATTCCAGAAAAAAATAATTCTAATAAAATTTCATTTACAGTTACAAAAGAATTTGATGATTTAGACTATAAAACTCCAATTCATAAATATTTAGTATTAAAGAGTACTAAATGCCCTATAACTGTGGAAGACTATGATAATGAATTTGAACCAGGTACACTTGTTAGACATATAGAAATGAATATTAATCAATATGGAAGAAGTAGTGCTAAAGCACCAGGAGATAATAGCATTTATCATTTTGTTAATAAAAAATTATTTAATCCAATTTTACCTATTAAAATAACAGAAAACAGATTAGAAGTTGATAGAACTAATATAGAAAGAAATAATAACACTATTATTGCATTAGGATGTAACTCAAGATTAAATGATAATAATAATGTTAAATATAGTGATAAACTAATTACTGAATATATATTTGGTGGAACTATAACAATTAATTATTGGATAATAAATGATAGAAATTCTTATAAAAATTATAATGACAAATCAACTCCAGTTTTATATACTATAAATGGACAAGTTGAGGGACATGAAACTGCTAACTTTTTTGAAAAAATTGGGAAACCATATTTATTAAATCATTTAATTGTAAATGTTGATTGTGATGGTATGGATGATAGAATTAAAGCAAGATTATTCACATCAGATAGAACTAAATTTCAAGACAACGATTATACTGACACTTTAAGAAAAAAAGTTATTAATATTCTTACTGAAGATATGAAATTAGTAGAATTTAATAGATTCTTTAAGGAACAAATGTTAAGTGAATCATCAGAAAATATTAGTGATGAGTTGAACAAAAAAATAGAGAATAAATTAAAAGTGTTTTTAAATACAGGTGGAATTGGTAAAGTTTCTAAGGATATTCCAACTCCAAAGCCACCTAGACCAACACCACTAGAACCTTTTGAAAAACCTGAATTATTTGATTTTCCTACATTTCTTGATATTTCTAATAAAGAACAATATGAATTACCAATAAATAAAGATTTAGTATTGAATTATATTTCAGATGCCGATCATGAACAATACTCAATGGAAGATAATTTGA
>DUUN01000184.1 GCA_012841535.1 Gallicola sp.
ATAACTACCTCTTTATATTCTATAATATTATATTTTTTTAATGTTATAATAACTATATGTATTATACTACTAAAATAACACTTATGGAGGTTTAAATGAAAAAGAAAAAAATATTATCATTACTTTTACTATCAACTATTTTAGTTAATTCCTTTAATATTTCATATGCAGATGAATTGTCCGATGTAGAAACAAAGGACAAGACTGTTTCTACCTATGAAGAATTTTCAGACGAGAATGAAGAAGAAACCTTAGAAACAACAATTAAGGATGAAATATCCCCTACTAATCCTACTAATGCTAAAGAAGACTTAAGTCCAAATGAAAGTCTATATGGTGCAAATGTAGATAACTCTGTTGATGAAGGTTCTGTTTTAGAGGATTTTTTAAATTCCAGTAATATAATTAAAAGAATTTCCGGAAGTACCAGAGTAGAAACAGCCATATCTATAAGTAAGTTTCAAAATATTCAAGCAGATAAGGTAATAATTGCCGATGCAAGAAAATATGCAGATGCTTTAAGCGGCTCTAGTTTAACCTTTGGAGAATATCCTATACTTTTAGTTGATGGATCAATTAATAATTCCATTATAAATGAAATAACAAGATTAAAGGCTAGTGAAGTTATTATTTTAGGTGGAAAAAACTCAATTAGTTTAAGTGTGGAAAACCAATTAAATAATATAGAAAATGTGGAAAAAGTAACTCGTATTTCTGGAGCTGATAGGTTTGACACTTCTGTTCAAATAAGTAAGAAAACCCTTAACAACAATTTAATAATAGCTTCTGGTGAATTTTTCCCAGATGCACTATCAGCTTCTATATTAGCTAAAAACAAGGCTGATTTAGTACTTACTACTAAAAATAAAATTTCTAATAGTCTTCTATATTCTCTTCAGGAATTTACTGGAAATAGTATAAATTTAGTAGGTGGAACTTCAACCATTAGTAATGATGTACTAAATAAGGTTAAAAATACTACAAATTTAAACACTATTAATAGAATATCTGGTTCTAATAGATTTGACACAAGTGTAAAAGTTGCATCTAGCGTTACAAATAATGGAACTGTAATAATAGCTTCTGGTGAATCTTTTCCAGACGCATTATCGGCTTCTACATTGGCACAAAAGATTAACGCACCAATACTACTAGTAGAGAAATATGTTATTGATAATTCAGTTATTAACTATATTAAAAATAATGATATTACAAAGGCAATAGTACTAGGTGGTGTTAACACTATTGCTGCAAATACTATGAATAATATTGAAAGGCTTATTTTAGGACAGGACATAGTAAATAATGCAAAACCTATAAGTCTTGGTGAATATGTTGTAATTAACAGCGAACAAAATACCTATATTTCTCCGGATTTGAATTCTAAAGTAGTTGGAAAATTTACTAATAATTTAATCCTTAAAGTTTTAGAACAAAATGATACTTGGGCAAAAGTAAATTATGATACAACTACCGGTTGGGTAGAGAAAAAATATTTTTCAAACTATTCCCCAACAACTTTTGGAAAAGTTGTCAATAAGGTGCCATATATAAGTCAATTAAAACCTGTATATGCCCCAAATGGTTGTGAGCCAACCTCTCTTCTAATGGGACTACAAGGTAAGGGCTACACAGATACTGGATTAAGAGCATTTTTAGATAATATGCCAAAACATTCTAGTAATCCACAAAAAGGATATGTTGGAATACCTTATAATTCTGTATCTGATAAATTCCAAACAATAGATCCTGAGCCTTTAGCTAATTATGGAAAGAAATATGGTAATGTTGTTAATATTCAAGGTGCAACTATTAACGATATAATTCGAGAAATCCAAAATGGTAATACTGTTGTTGCTTATGTTACATTATTTTGGAATAATCATGTTGTTTTAATTACAGGATACGACCCTAAAGCCGATTCTTTTTACATTGCAGATCCTTATAATCATGAAAAAGCTGGAGCTAATAGAAATAAATCATTTTATTATTGGAAAAATCGTAGCACTGTAGAAAGATTATATAATTATAGAAAGTTTGCAGTAGTAATAAGATAATGAAATATAGTAACGAATTTATAAATAATTTAAAAAAGGACGAAATTGTTCTTTCAATTAATACAACAGGTATTAATCGTAAAAAGAATAAAATATTTTTAATTAATTTAATAACAGGTGAAAATCAAATTATCCAATATTTTATTGATGAAAATTCTAAAGAAGACTTAGAAGAATTTATTAATATTATCGATAATAGAAAATTAATAACTTTTAACGGTGAATCCTTTGACCTACCATTTTTAAAAGAGCTGTTAAAGAAGAATTCTTTAGATTTAATATATAGGAGCAGTTTTGACACTTATTTATTTTTAAAAAAATATAATTTTAATCCTCTAAATAGTTATAGTATAAAAAATGTATATACAAATTTATCTAGTAAAAATTATAACTTAGGAAATATTAAGGATAATATAAAATTATACAAAACTTATTTAGAAAACAAAGATTCTA
>DUUN01000761.1 GCA_012841535.1 Gallicola sp.
AAAGAGTTTAACTTATATGAAAAAAGTTAAACTCTCTCTTCTATTTTTTATCTTTTTTAATTTGAATTCTTAAGGCCTCTATTGCTGTTTTTATAGCTAGGTCCACATCTTCAACTACTTTATTTTCCAAACCTTCTTTTACACGTTCCTGATTATTAATGCATAAAAATATTGCAGCTGCTCTTTTTCTTCTATAGCTTGAAACAATAAAGAGTGTTGACGCTTCCATTTCTGAAGCCAAACATCCTGCCTTTTTCCAAGCTTCCCACTTATTTTCCAAACCATAGGACACTGGTTTATTATGAGGACTATGTTGACCATAAAAAGAATCCTTGCTTTGAACTACTCCTACATGAAATGAATTATTATTTACTTTACAAGCTTCAACTAATGAATTTGTTAAATCAAAATCTGACACAGCTGGATATTCAAGGGGAGTATATTCCTTTGATGTACCATCCATTCTTATAGCACCTGTAGCAACAACTAAATCTCCTGATTTTACAGCTAAATCCATGCCACCACATGTTCCTACTCTAATAAAAGTATCTGCTCCTATATTACATAGTTCCTCAACTGCAATGGCAGTTGAAGGACCTCCTATTCCAGTGGAAGTAACAGAAACTTTTTCTCCATCTAAAAATCCTGTATATGTTACAAATTCTCTCTTATCTGCTACTAGTTTTGGATTGTCAAAATAATCTGCTATTAATTTACACCTTTTAGGATCTCCAGGTAATAAAACGTATTTACCAACATCTCCCTTTTCTAAGTCAATATGAAATTGTCTATCTGTTAAAAGTTTTTCTTTCATAATATCTCCTATTGAAATAATCTATATAAATTATATGCATTTTTATTAGATATAGAGTTACCTCCACCTAATATATAGTATTCCTCTATGATTTTCCCTGAAAAATATGAATTTACACTTTCAGGTATACTATTAGTTGGCAATATTTGAATTTGTGCTTTTAAGCTACCAGCAACAGGTCCTACAGATAAAGCATCTGCTATATTAATTCCATTTGCACAAAATACTGTATTACTATCTTCATGGTATATTTTATTAACTTCTACACCTGTTGCATATCTATCACTTCCACTAATTCGACTTACAGTAACTCCTATGTTTTTCAATTCCCTTACTACATTACTGCCTACGGTATTTTCTCCACCAATTATTGTAACATTACTGATATTTTCATTTTTAATATAATTTTTTATTTGAGATGGAAGTTTATTTGCATCGGTAAACAAAACAGGTATTCCGTCTCGACTGGAAACAGATACTATATTAATTGAATCCGCCTCTATATATCCATTAACTAAAAATATACTGTTGGTTTTCTCTGTTTGTCTAACTCTTTTTGCTATTTCTATAGACGTGTCTACTCTTGTGCTACCGCTTATTCTCTCTACATTGTTAGTATAATTTTTTAAATTTCTTTCTACTTTAGAAGAAACTGCATTGTTCCCACCAATTACAACTATTTTACTTGGCGATAATGATTTTAAAGTACTATCTAAGTTTGCGCTAATTGAATCCTTGTCTGTTAATAGTAAAGGTCCGTTATTGGCTTTAGTTAATGAACCCATACTTAGACCATCTGCATATAAATTTCCATTGGTTATATAAACTGTATCTGTTTGGCTATAAAAATTATTTGCTATTTCTGTAGCAGTAACATTTCTATTTGAACCAGCTATTCTCTTAATATTTGAATAACTTGAGTAGTTATATGCTAATTCAACAGCCTCTAATGCATTTACTAAACCATAGCCATAGGTCATATTAGGAGAAACTGAATTTCTACTATCTGTTAAAGGCTTTGCTGTAACAGATATGATATTTTTCACTTCTGATGTTGTCAATGTCATATTAGCCTCAAGCAACAACGCTATAATTCCTGAAACATTTGGTGCTGCTATTGAAGTTCCAGTCCAATAGGAATATATATCTCCTGGTTCACTTGTATAAACTCCTATTCCTGGAGCTACTACTTCTGGCTTAATAATATTTTTACTATTATCTAAATTCGAAGGACCCTTTTTGGAAAAATAGCCTATTATATTTCCTTCATCAACTGCTCCTACTGAAATAACATCTAAACTAGACGCCGGATATTCTATAGAGCCAGCTTTAGTTTCTCCATTCTGATTATTTCCTGAAGCAAATACCGGTGTTATACCTGCTGCAATCCATGATGCTAGCATTTTATCGAACCATCTACTATTTGTATTTTCACCCCAAGAGTTATTAATAATGTCTGGAGCCATATCAGCTCTACCACCAGGAGCCAAAAACCATTCTGCCGCTTTTAAAATATCTGAATTCTTAGTTCTTTTTCCTTGAAAAGCCCTTGCTGCTATCCACTGTGCTTCAGGTGCAACTCCTACGGTTTTTCCAACAGCAACTCCTGCTATAGCTGTACCATGTCCTGACATTTCTCCATCTTCTGGATATTCACTTCTGTTATATACATCATACCAGCTATATTCAACTCCGTCTGTATTTCCTCTCCAATTGTCATATAACTCCTTATGTTTATAATCTACTCCACTATCTAAAAACCCAATAACTACTCCTGAGCCTTTTAAATTATATTTATTATATACATCGTCTATTTTTGTATTTTTAAAATTCCATCTATTGTTAGATGCAAGCTCTGATTCATCAAAAAGATTATTTTCAGTATTTAATTTAGCCTCTTTATTTTCTTCAATATATAAAACATTTTCGTTTTTTGCTAACTCTCCTATAGTTTTTCCATTAACTACAATATGTAAAGTATTGGTTATATAAAAACTTTCATATTCTTTTACATTCTTATTTTTAATATTTTCTTCTAAAAAATCAATAATTTCTTTTTGTGATTTCTCTGCATTGTTTTCTATTTCATCAATATACTGTTTCCTATCAGATATATTTTTCTCCTTACTGTCTTTTAAATTTACAACAGTTTTTATTTCTTCTGTATTTTTAACATCTACCAATACATCTACTACTTCATTATTATTTATTTTATCTACAAGACTATTTTCTATTTTATTTTCTTCTGCATAGCTAGTATTAATATTAAGCGACGTTAATAAAATAGCAACTAATAATACCCTACTTAATAACTTTTTCATTTTAATCTCCTAAATATATTTTACTTAAGGTTTTCACATTTCCTTCACTGTCTTCTATAATATTGTACATTACCTTATTGCCGTTTTCTTCTAATAACTCTGTGGATTTTGACTTAATTTCTTCTCCATACCTTGTTTCTTTTTTATAGGTTAATTGAATTTTATCTATTTTTTTATATCCGTTAAAGGTTTCTAAAATCCAATCAATATATTTTGCATTATTAACATGTTTATTTGTATCTATATCGGATTTACGAATTCTAAAATCCATTTCAGTTGTAAATTCTAAATCTTTATTAAAATCAAATTCCCCATTAATAACTTCCAGACTTTCATCTTTACCATAGAGATTAATTAATTCATCAGGTACTCTTACTGGCATTTTTCTATTTTTATTTAATAACAACCACTTGGATTTTGCTTGAACAAAAACATTTCCTTCTTCATCAAATATAGTAAAGTTTCTATAGGCATAGAATTTTTTAGCTCCTGCTGACACTGTTTCTATTATTATTTCATCTCCCATTTTTGGCCTTTTAATAAAATCAATATCCCATTGGTATATAACCCAAAAATAATCATCAAAATCATGGTTGTTTTTCATTACGATATTTGTTTGTTCTATGGAGGTTTCAATCATATATTGAACTAAGGATTGATAACTTGCCTCTCCATTTTCATTACAATTAAAACTATATATTTTATAATTTTCTGAATGGTACATATTTTTATTTAAATTTTTCATACTTATCCCCTAAAAAAGTTTTCTTAACTGTTAATAGTTCTCTTAAAACTAAATTGTCTAAAATATTTCTTAACTGATCTATTGTATATACTAAGCCTGTATCATCTTGAATTTCTTTAGTTAAATCATAAAAGTCATTACTGGATATAGGTAAATAATTATCTATTACTTCCATAATATCATCATTATCTGTTTTTAGTCTATTTTCTAATTCTATAAATGGATTTTCTTTATGTGGCGTTATTGTATGGGCCGCCCTTATTCTTACATACATAGTTCTTCCAATAGCCGATTCCGATAAAAAAACATCTCCAGTTTTTAAATAAGGAAGTCTTTTAGTCTGTTCAATACTTAAGTCCGTTTCTTCCTTAATTGTTTGTATGTCATTTGCTCTTGTTGTTCTAAAAATAAATTTAGTATTAAGTTGTGCTGTAATTGTACTATCTAAAAGAGAAGGTCTTTGTGTTGCTAAAATTAAAAATACTCCATATTTTCTACCTTCTTGAGCAATTTCCCGTAAAATATACTTTGATGGCGATTCTGAAGCACCATCTTTAGATTGGGGAGCAAAATTATGTGCCTCATCAGTAATAATAAAAAATGGTGGGAAATAATCCTCTTCACTATTATTTATTATAGCATCCTTGTAATTTCTTCTTTTTTCATAAACTGAATTTATTAAAAAGGTTGAAAACACTTGAATTATTTTTATACTTCCCTGTATTACCACTAATTTATTAGATTTTAAAGCTTCCTCTGCATTAATTGAGTTATGTTCAAATATTCCTAGTTTTTTTAATCTATCAAATCTCCATGATACACCTGCTACAGATGATGGTGGTGACTTGTCGTTTAATTTTTCATAGGTAGCTAAAACCTTGTTTAAATATTTTTTCTCCTCTGTATTATCAGTAGCTTCTATTTCCTTTTTTATATTTAAAGATGAGCCTAACTCCTGGCCCTTTTTTAATCTTTCAAGTCTTTGTTCAAAAGTTAATAAACTGTCTTGGGGTTTATGTAAATTATCAACTACATTTTCCATAGCTTCAGATAACCTTGAAGAAGTTTGAAGTAAATTCTTTAAATCTCTACTGGATATTTTTTTAAAATCTATTCCAATGTTTTCACCAATTGTAAACTTTGAAAATAAATTTGTATAATCCCTTCCATAGTCGGATTTTAGTTTTTCTGAAAAATCCATTTCATAATGGGGATCCAATACTAAAGTTGGTATATTTTTATTCATTAACTCCTCTAATACAACCCTTAAACCAAAGGATTTACCAGAGCCGGAGCCTCCAAATATTCCTACATGAGGATACTCATGCATATCATAAAGATTTAATATATAGGGTACTTCCTTTTGTTTAATTAACTTTTTGTTTTCCAAGGTTAATGATAAGTCCACAAACTCTTCATCTATATTTTCATAAATATCATCTGTATTTCTAATTACACCAATATTTAATCCCTTATTTAAATCCGTTGAAATAAAGTATTTCTTTACTTCTTTAAATTTAGGAACCCGACAATTTGATCCAGTTTCTATAGGATAATTTGCTTCTTCCAATAATCTAATTTTACCTAAATAAATTGTTCCATCTTCCAGATTAAAGCCTAATACACTTAGGTTTTTTATTAAATTATTATCTATAACTTCCCCATCATTTGCCATGGGAATATATCTATTATAGGTATGAACTTCAACAACTTCTCCTAAAATATCTCCTTGGTCTACATCTTCAATTATTAAAAATTCATTTATTCTAAATTTTCTTGAATTTGAACCAATATATGCTTCCTGTTGATCTGTCATACCAATTATTTTAATATCCATTAAAAACTCCTTTTAAATCTTTGGGCATTAAATAACTTTTCATAAAATTCTACATCTATATAATTCTTTATTAATTGTTTAATTAAATCATTTGTAATTCTTGCTTGTACATCAGCAATATCCAATATAAAAGGAATCCCTCTACTATTTATATCGGTTATTGATGCAATTAATGACAAACTAAGTTCCAAATAAGCTTCTTGTTCTTCTAAAATATCTACCGCTATAGCCGATGGAGCTTTACTACTTCTAAAGAAAGTCGACCTAAAACCAAAACTGTCCTTACCTTTTTTTTGTTTGTTTAAATATAATGCTTCTAAATAATTTAAAGCATCAAAAATAAATTCCCTATCATATATTGCAACAGTAGTATCATTTTCACCCTTTATCTTATATATATTATCATAGATTATAGATGTTTTAATATCTTCAACTACACCTATTAAAATAATATTATTTTCAATTACTAAATCTTTTAACCTAGTCCATAACTCTTCAGCCAATATTCTATACCGTATTAAGGAACCATCCATAATTATAATTTTAGGACTTTTTTTCACAGCTTCTATTGCAACTTTTAATTCTGTTTGTGCTAATTTTCTATCTATTATTTTTTTCTCTTCGTAAATACTTCCCTTATCTATTAAAGGACAGTATAAGTCCGCTATTTCTATATTTTCATTTTCCCTAAGTCCTAAACTAGCTACAGCCTTAAACATCTGAATATAATGGGGAAAGGCCCCACCATATTTATTCGTAGAGCCATCTACTGCAACAACTCCACCAGCCTTTTTTATGTTTTTTAACTCATCAGTTAAAAGGGAATTTATATTCATGAAACTTCCTACTTTTCCAAGTAAATTTCTTTTTTCTTCTCTGTTATATTTGTTTACTGAATAATATTTTTCTATTAAAAAACCATTTAATTTCTTTAATTCCTCAATTAATTTTTCTTCCAAAAAAATCACCTATAATTCTAAACTTATTTTGTAGACCTCATTTTTATTTAAGCCATATTTACTTACAACAACCTTAACTGATTCCTTTTTCGACAAACCATTGTTTATTTCTTTTAATAAGAGTTCCCTAATATCCAATAATTCTTCCTTTATTTCAGCCTTATCTAAAACTATAACAAATTCACCCTTAATATTGTCCTTGTTTTGAAAAATATTATAGACTTCATTACAAGTACCGGAAATTTTTTCTTCATAGATTTTAGTTAATTCCCTACAAACAACAACCTTTCTATTAGGATATAATTCTGCAAGTTTTTTTAAAGTACTCTTTATTCTATGTACCGATTCATAGATTATAGATGTCATATATAAATTATCTAATTTTTCATAAAAATCCTTTATATTTTTCTTTTCCCTAGGAACAAAACCTAAAAAAGCAAATTTGTCATTATCCAGTCCAGATGAAACTAAGGCAGTAATACTTGCTGTAGCGCCAGGTAAAACCTCATAGTCTAAATTATTTTCAATAAAATACTTTATAATAGTATGTCCCGGGTCCGATATTCCAGGCATTCCTGCATCACTAACAATAGCAATGCTAAGTCCATCGTGTATTTCATTTGCAATTTCTTCAGTTCTTAATTTTTCATTATGTTCATGATAGGATTTTAAATCGTTTTTTATATTATAGTGGTTTAATAGCTTTATTGTATTTCTTGTATCTTCACAGTAAATAATATCTACTTCTTTTAATACCTCTAAAGCTCTTAAGGTTATATCTTTTAAGTTTCCAATAGGTGTTGGAACTATGTATAGTTTATTGTCCATAATAAATCCTCTTTATTCTATCTGTATATTCATTTTCGTCATTGTAAATAATTAATGGTTTTTCAAAAACAAAGTCACTACGACCATTTTTAACAAATTTAAGTAAAATCATCTTTGGTTCCTCTGTTTTTCTTGAAATTACAGGAACTATTTTTTTTGGTTCCATCTTATATTTTCTACCATAGTATAAAATATCTACAAGTCTTCTTGGTCTATTAATCATATATAAAATTCCATTGGATTTTAACTTTAACTTTGCGAACTTAAAAATATCTTCCAGTGTTAAATATACCTCATATCTAGAAATAAATTGATTCATATCATTATTTTTTATACCATGATTAAGCTTATAATAGGGTGGATTCGTAACTATTACATCTAGTGAATCATTTTTTATTAAATTATAGCAATTGTTTATATCTTCATTAATTGGATTAATACAATCTTGTAATTTATTTAACTTTATATTTTCAGATAAAATTTCAAAATTATCTTTTTGAATCTCTACACAAGCTATGTTTTTTGGTGAATATAAATAATTCATTCTTAAAGATATTATTCCCGTTCCTCCACCAATTTCTAAAACCCTACTATTTTTCTTAGTTTTAGCAAAATCAGATAATAAAATTGCATCAATTCCAAATGAAAATTTTTCACTGTCAGTATATATTTTATAATTAGTACCAGGTATATAATTTAATTTCATAATTTCTCCTATTTTATTTAACCCTATCTTATTATTATATTATATATAGTGGAAAAACTAAAAATAAACTTAATAAAAAATTTTATAAAAAAAGCACCTATAGGTTAGTTCTAAATCTAACTTTTTAGGCACTCTTTCTTTCTAAAATCCTTGTCTATATTGTGAATATATAATTCTAAGTTTATTCCTTCTTTTCTGTCAAAATTATTTCTTTCTGACTCAAGTATCGAATTATAAATAAAGTCTGCAGCAATTCTTGTTGCGTCTATTAATTTTACATTTTTTAATACATATCCTAATACTATTGCAGAAAAAATATCCCCTGTTCCCGGATAATTTACAGAAATTTTTTCATAAGATATTTTAAAGTACTCTTTATATATATGATCATAGCCAGCAATATAATATTTCCCATTACTTGCTTTTACACTTGTTATAACAACAGATTTACTACCTTGTTCTCGGATACCATCTACTAAATCCTTTAATTCTGTTTTAGTATCAACAAAAACCCTATTAAATCTATTTTCCAACAATAAATATGCTTCAGTAATATTAGGAATAGTTAAATCTGCATTTGCAATTAATTCTCTCATAATGGATATTCGATCTTTATCTATTCCATTGTACAATTGACCATTATCCGCCATAATTGGATCAACCATAACAAGAGGATTGTACTCTTTATTCATGTAAATAACCTTTTCAATAATATCTATTTGTTTTTCATTTAAAACAAAACCTGTTGAAATGCTATTAACATTAAAATTAAGTTTTTTCCAAACCTCAATACATTCTTCCATATAATCTGTAGTGTCTAAAATAGCAAACTCTCCATAGTCTAAGGTATTTGAAACTAAAGCCGTTGGAAGATTTAGCACTCCATATCCCATATGGTATAGAATTGGTGTCATAGCTGATAAAGCTACTCTACTATATCCTGGTCTATCATTTATTAAAACAATATTATTCTTACTCATTTTATCTCCAAATATATTAATAAAAATGGAGCCATTAAAGGCTCCACTTTCCCCTATTTAAATATATTATACCCTATATATTTTATTCAGCTTCAATTGAATCAGTTGGGCATACAGCTGCACATGATCCACAATCAGTACATAAGTCTGGATCTATTGAATAGATATCTCCCTCTTCAATTGCATCAACTGGACACTCTGGTAAACATGATCCACAAGCTATACAACTATCATTTATATGATAAGCCATTATAAATACCCCCTTTAATTATTAGATATCTTAATATCTAAAAACATTATGCCATATAACAATTTTAAAATCAATAATCCCCGTCACATTTGTTTGAACAATTACTACATTGACTTCTTATAATATCTTCAGCATAAAAGCATTTTAACTCTTCAATATCATCTTCTGTTAATATTTTTACCTTAACTATTTCTGTTAATACATCAATATCATATACCTTTCCTTCTCCTTCTGGAGTATTAACAGTTGTACCTATTTTAGGAAGCTTCTTTAATCCTTCTTCATAGCCTTCTTGTTCATACTTTAAACAACACATTAATCTTCCACAAAGTCCGGAAATTTTTGTCGGATTTAAGGAAATAGACTGATCTTTAGCCATTTTAATAGATACAGGAGTGAATTCACTTAAAAACCTACTACAACAGCAGGTTTGCCCACAGGAACCAAGACCTCCAATTAATTTTGCATGATCCCTTACTCCTATTTGGCGTAATTCTATTCTTGTTTTAAAAATACTTGCTAAATCCCTTACTAATTCCCTAAAATCAATTCTATCATCTGAAGTGAAATAAAAAATAACCTTATTATTGTCAAAAGTATATTCACAGTCTACAAACTTCATATTAAGATTATGTTCTTTTGCCTTTATTTCACATATATCCAACGCATCTTTAGCTTTTTTCTTATTTTCCTTATTTATATATTTATCAGCTTCATCGGCAATACGAATAACCGGTTTTAAATCAGATACTAAGTCGGTTTCTTCTATTGTTTTAATATTCCCAATTGCTTTTCCAAATTCAATTCCTCTAGCAGTTTCAACTATTACATCATGACCTTCTTCTATATTAAATCCATTTGGACTAAAATAGTATATCTTACCTGCTTTTTTGAAGCGTATTCCTACTACTTCGACCATTTTGTTCCTCCATTATATATAATAAAAGCTCTTCATTTGAGAGCTGAAAATTTACATTAATTTTAAAATTATTTTTAATTTCCAAAACCTTATCTAAAATTTTTAATATATTTTCATTATTAAAAACATTAATCTTGTTATATATATCTTTATTGTCTTTATATATAAGCTCTTCAATATCCCCTGTATTTTTATAAATCAATAAATCATGAAAGAAATTATAAAAATAGGTATAAATTTCATCAGAATCATTTTTATTTTCATTAAAATAATCCCTCGATCTTGCTAGTTCTAATAATTCTCTATTTATACTATTAATTAGTATATTATTTAATTCCCTATTACTTCCACCATAGACCTGTAGTTCATTTTCTAAGTTTACAACTTGGCACCTTGAAATAATAGTCTTAATAATTTGTTCTTCGTTATTTGTAGTTAAAATTAACTTTCCATATTCTGGTGGTTCCTCTAAAATTTTCAATAAGGCATTTGCGGATTCTTTTCTAAAAAATTCTGCATTTTTAATTAAGACCAGCTTGTATTTTCCTTCAACTGGACTAGTACTTAAAAACTTTATAAGATTTCTAATATCTGCAATTTTTATATTTTTATTATCCGGTAATATTTCTAAAAAATCCACATAATTCCCCGATAAATATTTTTCTCCTAATTCTTTACCTAATAATTCGTATATAAAGGCCTTAGTTTCCTCTTCTAAGATACTTTCAGAACTGGAAACAAAAAGATAAGCATGAGAAACTCTATTATTAGACAATTGCTCCCTTAATATTCTATTTTTTAAAGCCATTAAAAGCTCTCACTTTTTTCCATATTCAATACAAAAATATTTGCATTATAAGATTTTTTGTCATCTGGTTCCTTAAGTCTATTTTCGCTAATCTCTTTAAAAGTCTTTAAAATCTCATTTAATTGTTCATCTTTAAATCCAATAATTAAAGTTGAATTTCCTTTTTTTAAAGCACCTCCAGTAGAGGATATTTTTGTACATCTAATTTTTTTAACTGCCAGTAATTTTGTTATATCATGAGATATATCATCTTCAACTATAGCTACAATAAATTTCATATAATCACCTAAAATCTATGATATTCTTCAACATCTAAAATAAAGACTGTTGCACCACCAATAGTTACTTCAACAGGATATGGCATATAGGAATCTGTAGGCATTGTTATATTTAACAATGATGAATCCGCTGTTCTAGCCTTGCAATCCTCTTCTATTATTTTTAAGCATTCTTCTACTCTTTCATCTTCAACACCAATTAAAAGGGTGCTATTACCAATTTTTAAAAAACCACCTGAAGAAGATAATTTTGTCATTCTAAAATTATTCTTAGCTAAATCTTCTCTTAGTAAATATAAATCTTGATCTTGAACTATTGCTATAATTAATTTCATTACTTCCTCCTAATCCTTTCAAGAATAATATTTAAACAATTTGAAAAAACTTCCTCAATGCTCTTAGTAGCATCAATTTCTATAAAATTATCATTTTCATGATACTTTTCAAATATATCCATATATCCTTTATATACCCGAGAATGAAAACTTTCATTCTCTAGTTCCATTCTATCTGCTTCAAATAAAGCATTTTTCCTTTTTAGAGTAGTTATTGGATCAACTTTGAAAAAAAGTACTAGATCTGGCTTTAAATCATTTGTAGCAAATTTATTTATTTCGTAAATTTCCTCTATACCTAATTTTCTTCCAGCTCCTTGATAGGCTAAGCTAGACAAAACATATCTATCAGATAATATAATATTACCCTTTTGTAAATTTGGAAAAATTACTTCTTCAACTAATTGAGCCCTTGATGCAGCATATAATAAGGCCTCAGTTCTATAGGTTAATTCCTTATTATTTTTATCTAATATAATTTCCCTTAATTTTTCAGAAATTGCTGTTCCACCTGGCTCTCTAGTTTTTATTATATTGTATCCTTTTTCTACAAGGCTATTATAAACCATATTAATAATAGTCGTTTTGCCTGAACCATCTGGTCCTTCAAATGTAATAAACAATGAATTTTCTCCTCCGATTATATTTATATTATACTATAATTTATTATTGAATACATAGGACAGTTGTTTAGTATGTAATTTATAAGAACTTTTTTTAAAAATAAAAAAACCTACCCTTAAATAATATTGCATAAGTCAATAATTTACAAGAATTTTACAATATTATAGAGTTTATACCATTAATATATATTTTCATCTTTAAAAGCAATAAAAAAGCAGATAGGTATATTCCCCTATCTGCAAGTATTAAAATTAAGCTTCTGTAGTGAACTTAGCTGAATTTAATTTTATTCCAGGTCCCATTGTTGAAGAAATAGAAACTGATCTTAAATATTTACCTTTTGCTGATGCAGGTTTTGCTTTAATAATAGCTCCCATTAAAGCATTAATATTTTCTGATAATTTTTCTTTACCAAAAGAAACTTTACCAACTGGAGAATGTATAATATTAGCCTTGTCAACTCTATATTCTACTTTACCAGCCTTAATATCTTTTATAGCGTCAGCTACATCAAAAGTAACTGTTCCGGATTTAGGGTTAGGCATTAATCCTTTAGGTCCTAATAAACGACCAATTTTACCTACAACACCCATCATATCTGGAGTTGCTACTGCAACATCAAAATCAAACCAGTTTTCTGTTTGAATTTTAGTTACTAAATCTTCTCCACCAACATAGTCAGCTCCTGCTGCTTCTGCTTCTGCTACTTTGTCGCCTTTTGCAAAAACTACAACCTTTAAAGCCTTACCTGTACCATGAGGTAAAACCATAGCTCCTCTTACTTGTTGGTCCGCATGTCTAGAATCTACTCCTAGTTTTACGTGTAATTCAACTGTTTCATCAAATTTAGCCTTAGCTGTTTCTAAAACTAAGTCTATTCCTTCACCTAAATCATAAGCTTTAGTTTTATCTATTAATTTAACACTGTCTTGGTATTTTTTTCCTCTTTTTGCCATTATGAACCTCCTTGTGGTATTATCGAAATTTTTCTCCCACTAATTTTATTCTTCTACTGTTATACCCATACTTCTAGCTGTACCAGCTACCATTTCCATAGCAGCTTCTACAGATGCTGCATTTAAATCTGGCATTTTTATTTCTGCAATTTTCTTAACTTGTTCTTTAGTTAAGTTTCCAACTTTTGTTTTATTAGGTTCTCCAGATGCTTTATCTAGATTTAATTCTTTCTTTATTAAAACTGGAACTGGTGGAGTTTTAGTTATAAATGTAAAAGATCTATCTTGATAAACTGTTAAAACTACTGGTATTATCATACCTGCTTGGTCAGCAGTTTTAGCGTTAAACTCCTTTGTAAATTGCATTATATTAACACCATGAGGTCCTAATGCAGTACCTACTGGTGGAGCTGGAGTTGCCTTTCCAGCTGGAATTTGTAATTTTACTATTGCTTGAACTTTTTTTGCCATTATAGTCCTCCTTAAAACTAATGTGGTTTGGCGGGTTCCCCCTCCCACTTGAATCTATATCGAACGAATTATTTCAATTATATTCAAATTTATATTTTTTCAACGTCATCAAAGTCAACTTCAACACTTGTATCTCTTCCAAAAATTGAAACAAATGCCTTAACTTTTCTTTTTTCAACGTTAATTTCTTCAACTGATCCAACGAAATCCTTAAAAGCTCCGGAAACAATTTTTATTGAGTCCCCAACTTCTACATCTAAATCCGGCATTGTAATATTTTCAACACCAAAATCTCTCATTTCTCTATCAGTCAATGGAACAGGTTTTGAACCTGGACCAACGAAACCAGTAACACCTCTAGTATTTCTAACTAAATACCAAGAAATATCATTGATTATCATTTTTATAAAAACATATCCTGGGAAGAGTTTTCTCTCTTTTGTCTTTTTTACGCCACCTACTACCGATACATATTCTTCTGTTGGTACCATTACCTCAAAGATATCGTCAACGTATCCTCTATTTTCTACCATTTTTTCTATGTTTGCTTTTACCTTATTCTCATGTCCTGAATAAGTATGAACGACATACCATTTAGCGTCCTTCGCTCTATCTTGTATATCATTATTTTGCTCTGTCATAGTAAAGGCCTCCTTCCCTACTTCTCTTTAATCTTAATTCTTATTTAGAAATTAGCTTATATAAGAAGTGGAAAACAGAATCTAAACCAAAAACTAACAAAATAACTATTAAACATACAACAACTACTACAATTGCGTAATTTAAAACTTCTTTAGGCGTAGGCCAAATAATTTTTTTCCATTCTGACATAACACCTTTTGCAAAGCTCTTCTTTGCAACATTTTTTTGTTGAGCCATATCGATCCTCCATTTCTAACTATCTAGTTTCCTTGTGTAGAGTATGACTTTTACAGAATTTACAATATTTTTTTAGTTCTATTCTGTTTGTTGTGTTTTTCTTATTTTTCATAGTGTCATAATTTCTATTTTTACATACAGTACATTCCAAAACTACCTTATCCCTCATTTTGCACCTCCTAAGAAAAATTTAAACAGAGTTTTTACTCATATTCATACTTGAATAATTTACCATAAATCAGCCATTTAGTCAATATTTTATTAAGTATTTAATAAATATAAAACAATAATCAGATTTTATTTTTAATTAAATTTATTAA
>DUUN01000663.1 GCA_012841535.1 Gallicola sp.
AGTTGTTTTGACGGGATTCTCCAATATTAATAAAGATACTGGCAACCCTATCTGACGCGATATTTATCACGTCTTTGTCATTTATTATTATTTTTAATCCTTTCATATATAGATAATATTTTAATGAAGACGGGGACAATCCCAAACACCTTTTATTAATTCGCTAAAATATAATTTTTGCTTCGGCTATTTTTCACTTTTCCATATTTCTTGTCAACGAGTTTTCAAGGGTGGAGGGTAGGCTTGGGTACGTCGGAAAGAAAACAACTCTTTTGCAAGCTGAAGTATCGGCTTGTGTATTGGGGCTTGCAAATGTGTTGTTTTGAGGGTTGGCAATTTTCATTTTTCTTAATCTTTATGCAGCAAAAATTCCTTTTATACTTTGTCTCTGTTTTTATCTTTTTTTAATGAACGTTAGCCATAGGTTTTTCTTCACTGTTTTTTAGTTAATCGTTGGAAGCCATAATTCAATTTCAACTCTTTTAGCATTAATAATTGTTGATATCAAAATTTCTACCTCAGATAATAATTCACTAATCATTGCATCGTTTACATTGATATACTCTGATTTATCACTTGGAAATCCATTTCGATGCACAAGGCTATGTCTTGTCATTATTAACTCTTCAAGTTTATTTGATTTGGGAATATCAACTTCAATAACTTTATTGTAAAGTTTTCTTACTTCATCAATTCTATGATAATTAGTTTCTAAAATTGTTCGTTTTACAGCCTCTTGAACTCTCCACTGCTTAGATGCAACTTCCTTCAACTTGAATGATCGAGATGCTTGTTCGCAAAATTTTTTGAAATACTTTCTAGTTCCTAAAACCATGCAATAAAGAAAATCACAGAGAAACAACTCCATTGAACCAACTACTCCAATATAAATCTGCCTGTTTAAAACATTAACTAATTCATCATCTATATTTTGAGTTTGGAGCTTCTCCAAATTCTCAATTTCTTGTTTGTAAATATCAATTACATCCTGTGGACTTTGCATACCACTGATAAAATTTCCATACGTGAAAACCTCTGAAGCTGCACAATAGATTTTATAGGGTACTAATATGTCATCTTTCGTAACTATTAAATCTCCTTCATGAATGTCTTCTGCAATTTGTCGCCATCTATCATTGGCATAGGCGACCAACTCTTTTACTTGATGATTACCTGATTTAAATATTAAATTGCCATTTACAAAAACTATGTCTTTCATTATAAACGTTTTGTTGGTTGTAAACTTACGGCTAACGCATGTGGCAGCTGCTATTATAAGTCTTTACTATGATTTATAAATTCTCCACTGTCGTTTAATAAGTATCTGCGTTTTCCCATTTTTATTTCATTTAAAATGGTCTTTTTGTTTTCTACTGGTCCAATCATGTCCTTGCAATAATGATATAGAAGTTCGCCATGTGTTATTTGTCTTTCTTCTTCAGGAACAAGTTCTGCAGTCTCTGGAATTTTTGCCTTAATATGATATTCAGCATTTTCTGAAAATTGAGAATAATAGACTGGTCTTTCCTTTAAATTCAGGTTTATATAAACCACATGCGTAAATATTTCTCTTAGTTGAAAGGGTGTCAATGCACCTTTTATTTTAGCGATATCATCTTTAAAAAGACTATATGTTCCACATGAATCATTTAGAACACAAATCACACAAAATTCATCGAGTCTAATCATTATTGTTTTGCCATCCGTGTTGTCTGTAAAGTCAAATGGTTCAATTGAAGTATGTTGAATCGCAGGCACAATAAATATTGATCCAATTGTATTTGTGTCAACAATCGCATTAGTATAATCTTTTCTAATCATGCAGTGAATATGATGCATGTCTTGCCAATCATATGTTTCACCTATTTTCCCAGTTCCTTTTCTAGGATCGAGGTTCCAATTGAATTCAGTATCCTTCAAATGAGTTTTGAAAAAGATTAGCATTAACCATTTAAAGAGCAAATGTAAGTTAGATTGGTCTGTTGTAATGGCTTGACAAATTTCTGAATAGGAAAGTTTTAGTAATTTGCTTACGGGTATTTCAATATTCTTTCCCAGATCTGAATTACATTCTTCACAGCAAGGAACAGTATAACGTCCATATTGAAACTGGGCAGCATTAGCTAATGTTATTGTTTTGTTGTGTAATTTATACTTAGTCAATAACCAGTCTGGAAGAATATGCTCATTGTTGAATTTCTTGGAGTCCTGTGAAGCACCACAAATAAAGCAGTCACTACCAATAACAATTCTCCTGTAGAAGTCTTCAAAACTGTAAAATAGTATTTTCCCGTCTTTGTCTATAATAGTCATTGCCTCTGATTCCATAGTTGCTTCTAAACGTCTTATTTATGCCATAAATATACAACATTTTTAAATACAAAATAACAAATCTGCGTAAATCATTTTATTTATTACATGTGGATAAAGGACAATATATCAACTGAATAAAAATAATTTTTCATTATAAAAAAGCTGCATTTACGAATATTGTATTAATTTTACTGTTGTTAATCTTGAAAAAATGGACATCGAATATTTAATTGCGGTTTTTGAAGCATAAGTTTCCGTTCAAAAACCGCAATATTTTATACACGATGTTGGTGGCTGGCTTTTTTGTGTTCATCTTCTCTCCGGTTCGCA
>DUUN01000055.1 GCA_012841535.1 Gallicola sp.
AGTAGGTCCCATTTTCAATGTTGTATATATAAAAATCTGGTGAAAACCCACTAATCCTCACCTTAAATCCTCTTACATCTAAATTAAGGTCCTCATAAAATTCATATGTTATTTTAGTAGCTAAAGCTAACTCTCTTAAACGTAGCCTTTCTTCAACAGTACATTTTACATCTAATGCTAAAACATTCCTGCTTCCAAGCACAAATGGAAGTATTGCAACAATAAATAAAAGTTTCTTTCTCATTTAAAACATCACCCCTACTATTATTCCACTATAATAAGTATAACATGATTTTCATCAATTTCAACAATTTAAGGATTATTTTGTATATTTTACACATTTTTTAAGACTATAATAAAGATTTATTGTACACTTGTTATCTTTTACAAAAAAAGATTGGATAATACCAATCTTTTATCTTGAAATGGATTTTGCATTTAATGCCTCTAAATCATTCATTATTTGTTCAAGCATGTTTTGACCTAAGGCTAGTTCTGCACGATATATTAGCAGATCTCCAAAATTTTGATCATCATATTCTGCAGCCCTTAATTTCCTAGCTTTGCCACCATTTGCATAAGCTTCTCTTGTTCTACCAATTTCTAATGTACCTGTTACGAAGGTAGAATTAGTTTGTTTGTGACCTTCCTTAACTTCATCTAAACTATAGTACACCACCAATGGTAATTCCTCATTGTTTGTTTCCACAAATACTGCTCTTCCATATTTTGTACTATGTTTCATACCTGTTGCAACTGAATTGGCATAATCAGTAAGACTCCCACCTACTGCATCTGGCCCAAAATACGGCTCGCCAAACTCTTTATAAGTAATTTTTCCACCTCTACTTAAAAAGTTGTTTATTGTTCTAGCATATTTTGCATATCTTTCTCTATTCTCTTTTGTATCCCATCCCTTGTTATGATAAATTCCGCCACCTTGTTGATGATAATCTAATATACTATGTGAATAGGGAACAAGGTTATCCAACCATTTCATAACCGCTCTGGTTTCTGGTTCACTACCTAATGTATAACCACCAAAGAAAGTATTTGGTTTGTCCGAAAATTTATTGTTGGGTTTTGTGCCCACAGTCAATTGACCTGCATTTACTGATGGAAAATTTCTATTTAAATCAACGTCATTCATGTTCGTTTTTTGTGGAAAACCATCACTACTAGGTAATGCTGCATTATTAATTATTGCCTCTCTAACATCTGGATTAATTAAAGGAATAGAACAAAAAATAGTGTTTTCTAATAATGCTCTAATATATGGATCTGTTTGTGATTCTCTTAGTAAATCATTCATTTGTTTTAATATAAAATCACACCCCGCAAATTCTCTACCATGAATTTGACCTGTAGTCAAAATCACTTCTTTATTTGAAATGTTTTCACTAACTGTCATTTCACCATCAATTATATTTATATCATTTCCGAAATCAATATTTATAGCATATATATTTCTTCCTTCTACTGACTTCCCAATCGTATATAAACTAACCCCTTCATATTTAGCTAAGTTAAATAATATATTTTCAACATCTTTATAGTTATATGATTTTGTTAAGTCAATTTCCATGTCGACGGGTTCCCCTTTGGGAATTATTTCTACCCATTCCTGAGTTAGATAGTCGTTATAGTCTTTTAAAGTCATTCCATCGACAGTAAACTTTCCATATTTTGATATATCGCCAAAACTAGGAGCTCTTTCTTCTTCCTTTTTTTCACCAACAATTGAAACTATTATTTTTTGTCCTTCTTTTATAATATAATTGTCAAAATTATTCATATTTTTTAATTCAATTGCTGTTATGTTGTTTTTTGTTGCAATCGAACTGAAAGTATCTCCTTTTGCTACTTTGTAATATATAGCATTAGGGTTATAATTCTCATCTTCTTGTTTATTTGTTTTGGTTTTTGGTGTCATCTTTCTTTTTGCAAAATTATCGATAAGATCTGGTGCTCTGACCACTAACTTTCCTGAATTTACATTAACTTCTAAATTAGGTGTTTCAACCTCTATCTTCTCAAAAACTGGTTCTTCTAATTCTTCGCTATGAACAGCTTTAGGGCTATATTCAATACTATTAGATTTCTTTTTTGTTGGCGAGCATGATGACAAAAAAATGATTGATGCCATTGCAAGATAAAGTCCCATCTTTTTAACATCTTTCTTAACTAGTTTAAATGTCCTTTTGGTTTTATTATTATCATTCATAAAATACCCCACTTATTAACTTTATTATATTATAGAACAAACAATTGTCAACTTTTTTAATCTCTTATTTTGTAAAACAATTGTCTTATATTTTATTTTATGTTATATTTTTATTCATAAGTGGGTGATTTTGTGAAACTTAAAAAAGGAATATTCATATTATTAATGTTTTTATTACTTATTATATTGTTTGCATTTATTAATAACATTAAATATGCTTATTTAAAGGAAATTTCTTATTCCGATTTAAATAGTATGATAGAAGAAGAAAAAGACTTTATTTTATATATAAGTAATGAATATTGTACGTATTGTAAGTTATTTGAACCTAAATTAAATAGTGTTGCTAATAAATATAAATTGTTAATTTATAAAATTGATACAGCAACCCTTACAACTGACGAAAACAAAAACTTTAAAAGCACTGTTGGCAATGTTGCAACACCTACTGTTGTCTTTTTCTACGAAGGTGTAGAAAGTGGTTCAAGCAATCGAATCGAAGGAAATGTAAGTACCCAAAAAATAATTGATCGATTAAAAGCTAACGACTACATAAAGGACTAAGAAATTTCTTAGTCCTTCCTAAATTGAAATCTCAACCGCACCAGCGGTTGGGTTTTTTTGATATAATAAAAGAGCCCACACCCGGCAAGGAGGAGCTCTATGAGAAATTATACCCAATTAACCGAAAAAAAGAAAGTAGAAATTGATATTTTATTAGAACAAGGACTTTCGATGAGAGCAGTTGGGAAAATTTTAAAAATAAGTCATTCAACTATATCCAGATATAAAGCAGGGATATATAGAAAGAGAAAAATAGATATTAATAAAAAGTACGAAATATTTATAAAGTACTTGTATGATCATTATGATAGAAGGCATCATTCAATAGAAGTGTGTATATATCAATTTAAAAAACATTATCTATTTGCACTTTGTCCAACAGTAAAGCAAGTCTATAATTGGATTAATGCTGGAAAGTTAGAAATAACAAAGGAAAAATTATGCTATAAAAAAAGAAGGAAAACAGCCCAAAATGGAATGATGAGACATACTTTATGGAATCTAGATAATAAGACAGTTCTACCTATAAGATTACGGCCTAAACACATAGAAAAACGCAATGAGGTAGGACATTTAGAAATTGATTCAATAAAAGGAAAAAGAAATGAATACCATTCAATAATATCAATAGTAGATAGATGTACGAGACGAGTATGGCTAATAAAAGCAGAATATACTCACGAACATTATATAAACAAACTAATATATGAATATATAATAAAAAATGATATAAAAGTAAAATCAATAACAACAGATAACGGACTGGAATTTAATGCTTTGGGAATATGTGCTAAGAGACTTGGAGTAAAGCTTTATAAATGTGACCCTTACTGTTCGTTTCAAAGAGGAACAAATGAAAAAATGAACTCGTTAGTAAGAAGATATCTACCAAAGGGTTCATCGTTTAAATTAATACCACAAATATACTTAAATGATATATCCTTCAACATTAATGCAATGCCAAGAAAAATATTTGACTTTAAATGTTCTTTTGATATAGAATTAAAGTATTATTAAGTGGTGCGGTTGAGATTACAATAAAGAAAGGACTAAGAAAATTCTTAGTCTTTTTTTAAATAATCTTTTCCTTTAAAAGGTTCTTCTTTAAGTAATTTATTATAGTTTTGTTGTCTTAATACTTCGTATACCATTATAGCTGCACAATTAGATAAAT
>DUUN01000490.1 GCA_012841535.1 Gallicola sp.
GAATTATAGTCGTCACTAGTTCTTAATATATTGGAAGTAAAAAGCTCTTCAAAACTATTTGGAAGTACTTTATATAGAATATTTTCCAATTCTAAATAATCTACTTCTTCATTAAAAATAAGTGGGTTATTTAAATTGCTTATTATATATTCAAGTGTACTAATATCATTATTAAAAGCAATATATAGCCATTTTCCTAAATTAGTCTCTTTTAAATTTATTTTAAAAGTAGATTGTATAGGGATGTTTTCTTCTTTAAACCTTTCTAAAATCAAATTCCTGTATTCTTCATCGTTAATAATAATTGCACATCTTTTTAAGGAGTTTTTTCGTAAATCTCTTTTTATCTCAATTGCTAATCTTTTAACTTCTAAAAATTTATCCTCTGCTTTTATTAATTTTGCTCTTTCTTTATTTTTTTCTACTAATGCATCTTCGTAATTTATTTTAAAATCTAATTCCGATAACCTTTTAATGGTTTCTTCATAAATATCTAATGTGTTTACCAATGAATTTTGAATAAAAACTTCAATACTACCAATGTACTTTTGTAAAAAACTTATTATAGAATACTCTATTTTTCTAAAATCCAAAAATCCAGCAATATATATTTTTTTAAGATTCTTTATTTCATTTAATATCTTGTTTGAATTTAAAAAATTACTATATTTATCATAACGATCTTCTATATTGTATTTTTCCATATTATAAGTGTATTCTTTAAAAATATTAAGAACAGAAAAAAGAGAAGAGTTGTTTTTAACCTTCTCTTCTAAATCCTCAATTTCAATATTTGAACTTTTAATATAGTTAATTAATTTTAATGATATAGCTAAAAAACCTTCTGAGTTATAAAAATAATTGTTTTCAATTATCCCTTTAGTTATACAATTATTTATACTAACTTGCATAATGAGACTATTAAGATAATCCATGTTCTCCAATTCAATAAAACTCGTATTTTTATAGTTAATTAAATCATCAAATGTAAATAGTTTAAGATTTAATACTGCATGAAATTCAGATACAATATCAACCCTAAGTCTTTCAATTATTTTTTTATTTGGTAAAATTACAATAAAATCATCATTATTTTTTATGTTTTTAAAAATATTATCCTTTAAATTTTCATATAAATAATTTGAAGATTTATATAAATTAATATTAAACATACTACCTCTATATTTTATCAAATGCTAGCTTTCCTGCTCCAATTACTCCTGCATCATTTAAAAACTCTGCAGGTTTTATTTCCATTCCAACTGGTCTATTACAATATTCATTGTAACTATTAATTGCATCATCCCACCAATAAGTTGATGTATTAATAAATCCACCACCTATTATTACAGCTTCTGGATCAAATATATTCTTTATTGTAGATAAATAAATTCCTAAATCCCTAGCTAATTTATTTAATGCTTTTTTTGCATTATCATCAGTACTTAATCTTTCAATAATCTCTGGACCCTTTAAATCCAAGCCTGTTAATTCTTTATAGTTAATAGACAAGGAAGAACCAGCTACATATTTTTCTGCACATCCTTTTTGATTACATGTACATAATCTACCATTTGGATACATAACAATATGACCTAATTCAGCTCCTTGGAAATGACTTCCTTCCCAAAATCCAATTCTTTCATCATATATTGCTCCACCTAATCCTGTACCCATAGTTAACATTATGAAATTTTTGTACTTTTGTGCAGAGCCTACCCATTTTTCAGCCAGTGCAGCTAAATTAGCATCATTGCCTACGAAAACCGGTATGTTTACATGTTTTTCAATTTCTTCCTTTAAATTTAAACCAGTCCAGCCTGTAATATTTCCTGCAAAAACAATTATTCCATTTTCACTATCTATAAAACCAGCTGTGGCAATACCAATTGATAATATTTCCGGAGTCAATAACTTGTTTATAGAATCTACTATTCTCTTTATAACTTCATCCCTGCCTAAATGAGCATCTGTTGCTACTGTATAGCTTTCAACAATACTTCCATCTTCTGCAATTATAGCAGAATTTATTTTAGTACCACCTATATCAATACCTATAACTTTTTTCATGTCTCCTCCTAACCGATTATCTCCCTTAAAACAGAATTGTTTGGAACAAGTGTCTCATCATCTATATCTATAAAATATTTCAAAAAAGCCCTTAGCTTTTTAATTTCTTTATAATACTTTCCATTAGAATCGTAAGTGTCGAATAATTCATAAGCATATTTTTTTAAAATACATAATTCATAGACTAAAGAAGAATCTACGGCAATATCAGCTAAATCTTGATAAGGGAAAATATATTTTTCTTCGCCTCTTCTTACTTTATCCCAGCCTTCAAATGTATCTTCAATAGAGTTTCCCCTAAAGTTATTATCTCTAATCATCCTTCTTAAAAGCCTTACTCTTGAAGTAGATATTCTATTGTGACTATCTATATTAAGTTGAGTTAAGGCACTTATATAGATTTTAAATTTTTTCTTTTCCGGAACTAATTGTGTTAGTTTTGGATTTAGGCAATGTAATCCTTCAATGAGAATAATACTATCCTTTTCCAATTTTATAAATTTACCTGATTTTTCCCTACTGCCTGTTACAAAATTAAATCTAGGTAATTCTATTTCTCCACCTTCCATTAAGGTCATTAAATCATCATTGAATTTTTCTAAATCAATAGCTTCCAACATTTCATAATCAACTTCTCCATCTTCATTAATAGGAGTGTTTTCTCTATTTACAAAATAATCATCAGTTGAAATTAGAATTGGTCTTTTACCTCTAATTGCCAATTGAACAGATAACCTATAGGCAGATGTAGTTTTCCCTGATGAACTTGGTCCAGCAATTTGCGCTATAGTAATATCATTATCATTTACAATCATATCTGCTATATTGGAAATTTGATTTTCAAAGTATGTTTCTGAAGTATCTATTATGAATTTAATATCATTATTTTTAACATAGGAATTTAAATTACCTACATTAGCAATATCTAGCATATTGGTCCATCTTTTTGAGTTAGAAAAGATTTTAGCAAGTAATTTTCTTTCATGAAATTCTGTTAACTCACCGTTAGTTCTACTAGAAGGAACAGTAATAGCCACTCCAGGGTAATAGGAAATTATATCAAATTTATCAATATAACCTGTAGATGGTGCTAAATATCCGTGAAAGGTAAAAATCCTTCCATCTACCTCATAATAATGAATATCTTTAAAGTTTAAATTCTTAAATAATAGTACCTTATCCTTATAACCTTCTTTTTCAAAAAGTTTTAATGCACTTTTCTTATCTGTAGTTTTCCTATAAACTTTATAGTCTGCATCAATAATTCTTTGCATTTCTTCTTTTATTATTTTTACATCTGTATGTAAAAGCTTATTTCCACCTTTTAACTCACAGTATATATATTCACCAATAGAATGTTCTACTTCAATAGTTTTATCTTCATATAGATTTTTACAAGCCAATATAAATATTAAAATAATAGTTCTTTGTAGTATCCCATCGCTTTCAGATGAATATTTATCAAAAAAATGTATTCTTTCATTTTCTTCAACTTTTTCTAAAAAGTTTTTATAGTAATTATTAACTATTACCCCTACCTTTTTCTTTCTCCCATATAATTTAGTAGATAGGTCTAAATAATTCATACCCTTTTCTATGTCTAATTCTTTATTATCTATATATATTTTCATATTTCTCTCCAAAAATTTCCTTAATAATATTTTTAAATTTTACAGGTGGATCTGCAAAAAACTCTTTACCATTTAAATAACTTAACTCCCCCTGTAAGCCACTAAATTTAATTTTATATGAATGTAATAATTGATTTTCCAATTTATATTTATTGCTAAAATATTTGTTAATATTCTTATCACCGTATTTTTTATCTCCAACAATAGGATGATTAACAGACTGTAAGTGCACTCTAATTTGATGGGTTCTTCCTGTAATTAACTTGATTTTCACTAGAGAATAATCCCCATTTGTCTTTACGAGTTTAATCTTGGTTTTACTCTCCTTACCATCATCTTTAGATATTTTCATTTTATTTTCAGACACTTTTTTTATATTAAAATCAATAGTACCATCTTCTATTTTTCCCTTACAAATTGTTAAATAATTCCTATTTATTTTCCTACTTTTAATTAAATTATTCATTTGTAAAAGTGACTCTTTGTTTTTACACCCTATTAATAAACCACTTGTATTTCTATCTAATCTATTTGAAAGGGCAGGTACAAACGACTTTTCTATTCTTGGATTATATTTTTTAGTCTTTATTAAATAACCTATAAAATTATCAACAACATTATTACCATAATCCTCCTTATTTGCAGCATGGCTTAAAATTCCTGATGGTTTGTTTATAATTGCAATATTATCATCCTCGTAAATAATATCTAAATTATAGTCTAAATTAGTATATATTTTCTTATCTTCGTATGTAGTAAGAATTTCTTCATATACATATATTTGAATTAAATCTCCCTCTTCTAAAATATCATTTGGATTAGCTCTTTTTTTATTTATTTTTATTTTTTTTGTCCTAATATATTTATTGATTAAAGATTTAGGCGCTTTAGGTAAATATTTAACCATAAATCTATCTAATCTTTGATTTGAATCATTTTTATCGATTTTTATTTCTCTCATTTGTTTTCCTTTTTATGATATAATTATACTAATTAAATTATACCTTAAATTATGTAAACTGTTAAAAGGAGAATTATGAAACGATTTATAAATTTTATAAGAGATATTGTATATGATTTAAATTATTTTTTATTTACTTTAATTATTATAGCATTAGTCGCTTTTATCCTACAAAATAGAATAACTTATATATTTACAAGGGATTATGCATCTATTTACAATAATACACCTAAAACCACAACTAATGTTAAAAGTGAATCTATTTATGCTAGTGACAGTATGCCAGAGATAGATATTACAGTAGTTTTACCAGATGGTTCCGATATTATTAGTAAGGCTAGTATTCTTACCCAAAGCGGTGTAATTGATGACCAGGAAAAATTTCTAAATGTTATTAACACATATAATCTACAGGATAAGGTTCTTAGTGGTGAATTTATAATAAAAAAAGGAACTACTTTAGAAGAAGTAATTAATCAAATTACAAATAATGCTCTTACAGAAGTAAAAGGCGAATAAAAAAATTCAGCATATGCTGAATTTTTTAAATTCCACTATTTACATATAGATCTATTTTAGATTTTTGAATTACATTCTTAAAAACACCATTTCTTTTTAATTTATTTAAAATATCTGTATTCATAGAATGTAAAATAGTTTTTTCATAATTATTTAAAATTATTTCAAATAAGTTATTATTTAAACGATTAGAATGCATTTCTATAAAATAGCAATCAATATTTTTATACTCCACTAATTCTAATATTTCTAAAATTATCTTATCTTTTTCGCAATAGTAGTTACTTGTTTTATTTATTTCTCTTTTATACCTTCTCTTATCTTTTTCCTTATACTTATTTGCTAAATTATTATGGTATTTAGCCAATATATTATAATATTGATAGTTATATATACCTTTTTCTACTGAATCTATTTTTAGAAAAGGTTTCATTGATAATCTATCTATTAAAGCATAGTTATTTTCCAAAAAAATCTCTTTATTTATTTCACCATTATCAAGTTGTTCTATTAATCCATTTCTTTTTTCTAAAAATAAATTTAGTAATTCTCTTTCACTTTTCATTTTTCCTCATAATAATAAAAAGCATCCTATTATTGAAGGATGCTTATAATTTCTATTGTACATTTAATTCTATAACGTCTTTAGCCAACTTTTCAGGAAGCTCTGATTTGTCCTTATTTAATCCTATATAGAATTCTACATTGAACTCTTCTGAAAGAACTTCTAAATCCTTTGTTAGAACTTCTAGTTCATGTAATTCAAAATCAACAATGTCATAAATACCATCTACATAAACTTTTTCAATATCATAATCCCTTGAAATTATTCCTGCTAAAAATCCGTAGAATCCACTAACAGTATTTATATGATATTTGTTTGCATTTATTAATCTTACTTGATAATCTAAAGAAAAAATATGAGAATCATCAGTATCAATAAAAACTATATTTCCATTCCCATTTCTTTTGTCTTCATTAGCTTGATCTATAAGCCATTTTGTTTTACCACTTCCAGATGGACCTAAAACAAATTTAATCATTTTACCACTACCTTTCTATAACTTAACTACTATTATTATTGTATTATATAATACTAATTCCATCAAGATAATTACATAAATCTCCTTGTTGGAAATTGTTCTCTTCTAAGGTGTTTTCAATTTTATCTCTAATCTTCCACCAGCTAGTTCCCCAGTTACAAAATACACTATCCTCTTTCGGCATTCTTCCAACTAAACGTTGAATTGCTATGTCTTTTTTAAGATATCTTAAAAACAAAACTACATATTCAACATATTTATCTAGGGAAATTAACTCTATTTCTTTATTTTTATACATCTTTTCAAGTTTTGTGTTTTTAGGTATATATAATGAATGAATTTTCACCTCATCATTATCTAAAACCGAAATTAATTTTGCAGTCTCTATTACATCTAATTCATCATCCCAAGGTAAGCCTATAATAACATGAGTACAAATTTTAAAGTTTTTTTCCTTTATTTTTTTACATGCTAATACAAACTCACTTATACCATGTCCCCTATTCAAAGTTTTTAATGTACGATAATTAGCTGTTTGTAACCCTAGTTCAAATATAATATCTATATTGGTTTCGTTTTTAAATTCTTCCAAAAAATCTAGTTGAATATCGTATATACAATCGGGTCTTGTTGAAATATCAATTGCTACAATATCCTCTAAATTACATTCATTAATTATCTTCTTGAATTTTTCAAAATCCATATAGGTGTTTGAAAAATTTTGAAAATAAACTATAAATTTTTTCGCCTTGTACTTAGTCCCAATGTACTCTTTATTTCTTAATATTTGTTCTTTTACTGTTAATGAAATATCTAAATTCTCAAAAGAACCACCTTTTTCATTACAAAAAATACATCCACCTACAGATATATTATTATCTCTATTAGGACAGGTTAAATTCAATTTAACTGGTAATTTATAGACTTTTTCCCCATAATTATCCTTTAAATATTCACTATAGGATAAATACAAAGTCCCTTTAGTCATTTAGATATTCCTTAAGGAAATTATAAACGTCCTCTACATGACCTTTAACTCTTACTTTTCTATATTCTTTAACTAATTCCCCATCTACATTAAATATAAATGTTGATCTTTCTGTACCCATTACTTCTTTTCCATACATTTTTTTTAGTTTAATAACATCAAATTTATCATGTAGCACTTTTTCTTTATCACTAATTAAGTCTAAATTTAAATTATGTTTTTTTGTGAAATTTTCATGGGATTTTTCAGAATCCTTACTAATACCTACTATTTTAGTATTTAACTTTTCAAAATCTTCTTTTCTCTCTGTAAAATCAATAGCTTCTGTAGTACATCCAGGTGTATTGTCTCTAGGATAAAAATATACTACTAAATTATATCCTTTATATTTGTTAATAAATTCTTCACTAAAATAATCCTTTATATTACTCATAGTATGCCTCCAAAAATTTCAACAAGCTCTCTTCCAACACCATCTTCATTATTTGTATATTTTGAAATATACCTAGAATTTAGTTTTAAAAGATCACTTCCATTTTTCATACATATACCCAATCCTGATGCTTTTATCATTTCTATATCATTATTATCATCACCAAAGGATATTACTTCTTTCCAGCTAATATTTTTATATTTTAAATAGTTTGAAATCCCTATAGATTTCTGTGCTAAAGGATTTAAATATTCAACCATTACATTTCCCCTTAGATAAGATGACAAAATATGAGTCGATAGATCCAATCTTAACTTTAAAATATCCTTATTTAACTTATGGACTTTTTCCACTTCGTCTATATATACCACAGATAGTATATTCTTTAATTCTTCCATTCCTGCCTCTTTATTATGAATAATCTCATCTAATCTACTAACAGATCCAATGTGTTTTTCTTTTTCCACTTCATTTGGAATAATTAAAGATCTTTCATTTTTAGAATCAAATATATGTAAATAAGGATACATATTTTTGTTTGCACTTATTTCTAAGATTTTTTCATATGATTTAAAATCAATAGGGTTATAAAATAGAATATTATTAAAGTTGCTATATTTTGCAATAGCTCCATTATTGGCAATTATTATATGGGGAAAATTAAAATTCTTTATTAAATCAGCAGTTTTACTAAGTCCTCGTCCTGTTGCAATAGCAATTTCAATTCCATTATAATATAAGGCTTCTAATACTTGTAAATTGAATTGTGAAACTTGCTTTTCATCATTTAGCAGTGTTCCATCCAAATCTAAACATACTATTTTATACATATTTCTACCTCTTAAAAAAGACAAAGCAAATTTGCTTTGTCTTAACTATTCAACATCTTCATCAACAAAAATCTCTTGGAAAACATTTGAAACTCTTTCAAATTCTTCATCTGTTTCAATACTACCAAGTTCAAATACTTCCTGATCATTTTCATCTTCGATATATCTATATAATAATACTTGTTCGTCTTCTAAATTAACTAAAGCAATATA
>DUUN01000226.1 GCA_012841535.1 Gallicola sp.
ATAAAACTAAATGTTCCTTCAATCCTTTAGAATTTTTACATCTAATATCAGATAAAAGAATTTGATAAACCTCATATGTTTTCTGTAAAGTGTTGTTAACAGATACAGTTTCATTTACCACATCAGAAGCACTTTTCCACCTATGGAAATGTGTCCATTTATCAAAGTGGATTATATCTAGTTTAGAAGAATCCTTTTGAATTAGTTTCCAATATCTTTTTAGTCTTTTATATTCAATAGAGGAAGTATTAAACTTTTTCATTATTTCAATCCTTGTTTTTATTATTTAGATTCTATCATGTTTGGTATGAAACTGTCCTATTTAGTGTAGCCTATCCAGATGCTAGAATAGCAACTGAAACGGAAAAAAGAAAATATGAGCTTGCTTTATTTATAAAACTATGGGTAATTAATATGTATAACATCATATACATATAATTAGTATAACTATTGTAGCAAGTATTATATTTTGAGGTGAATCCAATGAAAAATTAAATTATTCATTAATATAATGTTTAATAAAATTTATAGTATTCGAGTAAGTTTGGTGCAAAAAATATAAGACTTTATAAAAAAACTAATAATTATTTTAAGTAAAAGTAGTTTTTCATGAAAATAAAAAATAGAAATTTAACATTTAGTTTTATACTCATAGCTGTGATTTTTTCATTAATATTAATTGAAAAAAACGTAGTTTTCACAGCTAGTGAAGATATCCAAAAAAACTCGGAACTTTCTTTAGATTCTATATTAGATTTACTAGAAAATTCTATTGAAAGATATGCTTATTCCCAAGCATTAGCTAATAATACAAGTTATGAATATGAACTGCAAAAGGAAAAAGATTTTATTGCAAATAGAATTAGTCCTAGGATAGGTGATGAATACATTGCTTATAGAATAGTGTCTGGTAAAGCTAAAGAAACCATAAAGACAAATTCTGGAAATATAGGAGTTACTTTTTATACAGAGATTCGATGCGTTGTTAATAGAAGAACAGGTCGTGTTAGTAATGTTGAAAGTTGGGGGAAACCATATGTAACTACAAATGACTACTATAAAAATTTCCAAGGTTCAGACGTTAATATAAATAGAACAGGAAATACTTCAGCTAGATTTAGTGTAACTGGACAATTCTATATTAATGGTGGTAGCTTTTCTATTGGTGGAGACATAATAGGATATTCTGTTGATTTGGGTTATGTAACTGTTGTTAAAACTTACTCTACCCAAATAAATGTTTATTAAAAGGAGCTTTTAAAATGAACTTAAGTAAAAAATTAATAATTTTATCAAAAGCAACGATTCTAATAGGTTTATGTATTTTAATATATATTGTGTATTTTTTCGTTAGAACATGGGGATATGTTATTTTTGATCCTACTTATTCAGAACAAGTAATAAAAGGAATAAAATTGTTGTTGATTAGTTCTTTTACCAATATCATATCAACAATTTGGATATACTATATATTAAAAAGCTTAAGTTATATTATAGATAAAATTGAATCGTAACCAGTTAGTTGTATACCGACCCCAAAAATTAAACCAAAAATCTAACAATTAGGAGGTCGGTTTTTCAATGGCAAAATATAGTTTTGAATTTAAACTAAAAGTAGTAGAGGAATATTTACAAGGTTTAGGAGGATACAAATATTTAGCTAAAAAATATAGTATTCCCGATAAAGGAACAGTTCGTGACTGGGTTAAAAAATATATAGAATTTGGCGAAGAAAGTCTATTAATAAGGAGAAAAAACAATAATAAATATACTTTAGATTTCAAATTAAATATGATAAAGTCTTACCTAACAACAGAGATCTCTTATCATGAACTAGCAACCAATTTCGCAATACCAAATCCATCTATAATAGCTGGATGGGTATCTAAATTTAGAAAATCAGGAAAAGAAGGTCTCATAAAACAACAAGGGAGCCCCTCTAAAATGAAATCTAAAAACAATAAAAGTAATAAGGTTTCTAGAATAAATAAAAATGATTTAATGAAATATGAGAACGAAAATAAATTACAGAATAAGGCTATAAGGTACTTAAATAGAGTAGATGATATATTTAATCCAAAAAAAGATGTTAAAGGAACGGCAGGAGAATATAGAAGCACAGGTAAATAAAAAGAAAAAATCTATAGAATGGATGAAAATATGAACAAAAGCTATTAAATATGGAGACAAGGTTAGTAAAATGTGGCTAGAGCCTGTTAAAAAAGTCTGTAAATAAAGCCTTCTATGATAAGATAATGATATGCTCCCCATATAGTAGACACATGAAATAATAAAAATGTGTAACTATAGTGGGGAGCATATCAATAGAAATTAATCAAGAGGTTTTGTTATTTAGGATTTTAGAATATGAAATAATAGAAATTAAAATTTCTATATTATTTTTGCATAAGTTCAGAATAAAGCCTTAAAGCTCTAAAAAGATTCTTTATTAACACCTTTTCATTTTCTTTGTGAACGCCGGCAAGTAAACCCGGTCCAACTATTACAACATCTCGTCCGTCTTTTCTAAGTATGGTACCATCAGTTGTTCCTTTAAAGTCCTGGGTAATATATTCATAATCTAAACTTTGGTATATATTTTTTATATTTTGCATAAGCTCTGTATTTTCATCGGTAATCCAAGGTTCTCTTCTATCTAATATAGTGACAATTGCCTGCATACTAGGAACTTCTGCTTTTACTTCTGTAAGTATTTTATCGATTCTATGCCAAATATCGTCGGAAAAATGATTTGGTACAAGACGAGCATCGATTTTTAACTCACAATCATCCGGTACAACCCATGGGTCAACTGAGGCATGAATTGCTAATGGCTGCCAGAAACTTGAACCATAGGTCTTATGAGCTTTATCGGATAAATCAGTTTCGCCCATTTTATTGATTATTTTATTAGCTATAAGTATAGCATTTTTATCTACACTTAATTGAGAACCATGGCCAGTTTTACCTTTTATATCAATAACACCGTAGGTTCTTCCTCTACCAACATTACAGATTTCCATATTCGTTGGTTCACAAACGACAACTTCCCTAAAGTTTTCCAGTAATTTATGACCAACTAATGCTTTTGAACCCTTCATACTATCTTCTTCGTCAACTGTAGCAACTAGGGCTATATCCCTATTAATAGGAAGGTTGTTTTCCTTTATATATCTCATTGCAACCATAATTGAACAAAGACCGGACTTCATGTCTGAAGCTCCACGACCATACAGAAAACCATCTTTTATTATTCCGGAAAAAGGTGCCACTTCCCATCTAGTAGATTCGTCTTCACTAACAGGTACAACATCCATATGACCGGTAAAAATAATTCCTGGATTATTTGTATTACTTCTTAAAATAGATATTATATCGTACCTATTTTCTTCCACTTCAATTTTATAAGTTTCAATATCTAATTTTGTCATATAATCATAAACTAAATTGCACATCTCCAATTCATTTCCTGGAGGATTTATACTTTTTATACGTACTGCTTTTTGTAATAAATTTAGTAATTCTTCTTCGTAATTAGAATAATTATTAGACATTTAACCACTACCTTTCATAAATAGTATATTATAAGAATAGAGGCAATACAATTTAACTATGATATAATTATTTTTACTTAATTATTGAAATAAAGAGGAATAAATGAAAATATATTTAAATGATTTAAATTATAAATATGAAGTATTTGAATTAATACGCTCCTTAATTGGAAAGGAAAACATTGAATTTGTTGATGATTATAAAAGTTTAGACGATATTTTAATTATTAAAATCCACGAAGATTTAGAAGTTAAATATTATTTAAATAAGGAAATTAAATATAATAAAAAAATTACCAATACTAAAATCCTAGTTGATGAATATTTTAAAGAAAAAATGCTTATAAAGGCAGAAGTATTAAAGTTTTTTAAAGAGGAGTTTAATATTTCAAGTGACTGGGGTGTTTTAACAGGTATTAGGCCAGTAAAGGTTGCACATAGTTTAATAAATCAGTTTGGAATAGAAGGTGCAAGAAAAATTCTAAGGGATAAAATGCTTTTAAAGGAAAATAAGGTAAATTTAATTACTTCTATTTCTACAATTCAAGATAATTATATTAACAGATTAAAAAAGAATAGTTATAGTCTTTATATAAATATTCCATTTTGTCCAACTAGATGTGATTATTGTAGTTTTTCTACTTTAAAAATTGAAAAACATAAAAATTTAGTTCCTATATATATAGAAACAATAATACATGAATTAAATAGTCTTAAAAAGTATTTAAGTGGCTATAATCTTTCTACTATATATATAGGAGGAGGAACACCAACAACTTTAAATGAGGACAGTTTAAAATATCTTTTAACATATATAAATGAAAACTTTGAAAATGCCACTGAATTTACAGTTGAGGCTGGTAGAGAGGATACCCTATCCTATGAAAAATTAAGATTACTAAAGGAGCAGAAGATAAGTAGAATTTCTTTAAATCCCCAGACTTTTAAATCCGATACTTTAAACTTAATTGGCCGTAAGCAGAATAACGAGGAATTAATAAAAAGGTATTATGAGGCAAAGGAATTGAAATTTAGCTCTATTAATATGGACTTAATTATAGGATTACCAAGGGAAAATTTAACTGATTTAGAAAATACTTTAAAAATAGTTAAGGACTTATCTCCAGAAAATTTAACTATTCATACTTTAGCAGTGAAAAAAGGTTCTAAAATAAGTGAAAGGTCTTTAAATTTAGAAGATGAAAAGAATAATGTTCTAAATATGATGGATATGGTAGTGGACTTTGCTAGTCAAAATGATTTTATACCATATTATTTATATAGACAAAAACAGATTTTAGGGAATATGGAAAATATTGGATTTTCAAAACAGGGAAAGGAATGTATTTATAATATTACTATGATGGAGGAAGCTGAAAATATTATAGGTATTGGTATGGGAGCAAGTTCGAAATTTATAAAGGGAAATAATATGATTTTAAATCATAGAAACTATATGAATATGAAAGATTATTTAGAGAATATTGATAATTTACTTTTGAAAAAAATAGAATTATTGGGAGAAAAATATGATTAAAAAAGCTCAGGTACATTCAAAATTTAAATATCCAATAGAAGATGTATGGGAAATAATTACAAATAGGGAAGATGTTATTTGGAGAAATGATATTAAAAGTTTTAAAAAAATCAATAATGAGGAATTTGAAGAAATTAATATTAATGATTTAAAAACACATTATATTATAGAAGAGAAAATAGAAAATGAAATATTTAAATTGAAATTTAAGAACAAATTAATTGATGGAAAATTTGAAGTAGAGTTAAAAAAAATAGATGAAAATACTACAGATGTAAGAATCTACCAAGAGAATAAAATGGATAATTTATCGACAATTATTTCAAGTGTCCTATTTTTAAATTTGGAAAAAGTATTAAATAGATACGTTTATGACCTAAATAAAGAGTTAAAAACCCGAAATATTACAAAAAAGTAACAAAAAGCCTTAAATCATTTGGGAAATTTATATGTTTTTTATAGGGATTTCTAATCATTGAAAAATACAGATTTAAAGAGGCAATAGGTTACAAAAAAGTTACAAAATTTAAATAAATTTAATTTATCTGTTAAAAATCAGCATTTTTAAACAAAAAACTCAAAAATATTCAACTTTGAATTGACACTATTTTTTCTATGGGCTAAAATAATTAGCGTAACAGAAATAGTTACAAAAAGGTTACAAAATTTGTAATAAAATTAAGGAGAAATATTTTGAGTATTAAAAAGAAGTTAGTTTCCGGATTAGTTATAGGCTCTGTAATATTTTCTTCATTAACTCCTAGTTTAGCAAATGAAGGTTTTAATGCAGTAAATATTAACAATAGTAGCTTATCAAGTACAGTTAATCAGGTAGCTAGATTTAATGGAAAAAAAGCAGAAAATGTTTATATATTAAGTTCAGAAGAATTAATTGATGGAATTCCAGGAGGAGTTTTATCAGGGGAAAATAATGGGGCAATAGTATTTTTAGAAGAAGGAAAATTATCTGAAAGTTCCTTATCAATAGTAAAGGAAGCTAAAAATGTTTATGCTATTGGTGGACAGGAAATTATTCCTGAGTCTGTAGTGTCTGAATTAGAAAACTACAAAGGTAGGATTTATGGAGCTGACAGATATGAAACAGCTGTTAAAATAGCAGATAAGTTAGAAGGTAAAAGGGACATAATAATTACTAATGGAAATGCTTTAGCAGATTCTTTAGCAGCAACTTCATTAGCAGTTAAAAATGACATGACTATTCTTTTAGTAGATGCTAAGCTTGTTCCTGAAGTTACAAAAGACTATATTAAAGAAAATAAAGATTCTAATATATATTTTGTTGGTGGAGAAGGTTCATTACCACAAAATATTAAGGAAGAAATTTATAACATTGCAGATAAAAATGTTAAGGAAATAAAAAACAATACATTAGCAGGTTCTAACAGACATGAAACTTCTTTAAAAATAAGTGAAAGATATGGTTCATTTAATACATTGGTATTAGCTAATGGAGAAAATTATAAAGATTCAATTTTAGCATCATCACTTGCTTCAAGTTTAGAAGCTCCAGTAGTATTAGTTGATAATTCTACTGTAAGTGAAAAAGTTGCAAATATAGAAGGAATAGACAATCTTTATGCAGTTTCTACAGAAACAGTTTCTTATTCATATATGAAACAGTTTATAAGAACTTTATTAAACAATAATCAACTAGAATTAGGCATAAAAGATGCTAGTGGAAAAGTTGTTTATAATATAGCTCAAGGAACTGAAAGAACTGCTTGGGTAACACAAAGTTTAAATATTAGAACAGGAGCAGGAACAAGTCATTCAATACTTGGTACTTTCTCAAAAGGAGATAAGGTAACAGGCGTTGAGGAAGATGGATGGTTAAAATTTGACTACAATGGCAAAACAGCATATGTAAGTGCAAAATACCTTTCAGATTCAGAAATAGCTAAGGAAACTCCAAAAGAAACACCAAAACAAGAATCAAGTGTAAATGGCGATAGTCAAGATTTTTCTTACTCAAAAGTTATGACTGTTACAGCAACAGCTTATAGTAGAAATGAAGCTGGCCTATCAAATAAGACTGCATCAGGAATTGATTTAAGTCAAAATCCTAATGTAATAGCAGTTGATAGAAATGTAATTCCTTTAGGTACTAAGGTTTATGTTGAAGGATATGGATACGCTGTAGCTGGAGATACAGGTGGAGCAATAAAAGGAAATAAAATTGATGTTCACTTTGATTCAGTTAGTAGATGTTATGAATGGGGTAGAAAAACAGTAAAATTATATGTATTAGATTAATTTAAATCCTAGTAGATTTTCTACTAGGGTTTTTTATGTCCTATAATTTATGGTGTTGGTGAAGGAAAATGAAAATCTTCTCCAATACCATTTTTTATTAAAAAAAGACATAAGAAGCATTTTCTGATACAATAATTCACTACAAAATACTAATTAGAGCTTGTTGTGTTTACAAATAATCATATCTTATATTTCTTGGAAATTAAGGATAAGAATATTAAATTTAGGAAACAAAAAAGAGATTCTATAACTTTAATAAGCTAGAATCTCTTTTAAGTATGACTGTACCAACGATCTGTTTTAGGCTCCATCATAATTATCATTTCCCTTCTTGTTTATTTGTATTTCTTTGTTACTTAATCTCTTGTTATTTATAATAACCTTAGATTATCTATTTTTTAATTATAATTTTATAATAGAATATAAATTATATAATAGATTAAATATGACATCTCATATAAAA
>DUUN01000277.1 GCA_012841535.1 Gallicola sp.
AAACCTTCCAAATTCCATTCGAATGTATTATTTGATTGGAGTTGCTTCCTGCATTATCCTGGGATTTCAAAAAAACATGTCAGGTTTTGAATATTGGTTGTATCTGTTTTTCTTATTACCTGCATTGTGTATGCTTGCAAGTTGGAAATATATTTATTGAATAATAATAATAATAATAATATTAAAAATAAACCCAATATGGCTAAATAGTCGTTTATTGATGACTAGTTAGATTGGTATATTGCACTAAAATATATTTTAGATATGCATAAAAAAGTATGTATAATAACATCTGGTCGAATAAATAAAAGCGACGCAACAAATAATGGATTATTACTTAGAAGTCTATTTAATACCTGGCCTAAGGAAAAAATTTCTCAAATATACAATAGTGGAAGCAATAATGATGAAGGTTTTTGGGGTACCTACTACAAACTTGGTCAAAATGATAGAAGATTTGGATGGTTATATTCAATACTATATAAGGAAAATAAAGCTTTAAATTCCCGCAATCACTCTAACACCAGTTTACAAAAAACAAATATTAAAGGAGGAATTATTAATGTTTTCAAACGTTTTATTATCGAAACCGGAATTTATGAACTTATATTTTATCCACGGTTATCAAGAGAACTAAAAAAATGGCTTGATGAAGTTAAGCCTGAGATAATATTGGCACAAGGCTATTCTATTACATTCACAAAACTACCTCTGTTAATTAAAAAATATACGGGAGCCAAATTAGCATTTTTTACTACAGATGACTGGCCAAGATATTTATATTCAGGAAATCAAGGTGAAATTAAAATCTTATCTTTTTTGCCTAAATTATTTTTGAACAAACTCTTTAATCAATTTGTCCAGGAAGTAGATATTCCTATAGCTTTTGGCTTTCCAATGCAAAAAGAATATACCCAAAGATATGGAAAAGACTTTCATTCAATAATTCATGCTGATAATCCATTACGTTTTCAAAATGCAATACCAAAGAGACTCTCTAACAACGAAACATTTTCAATTGTAACAATCGGAACTTTCAATAAATATAGATGGCCATTGATTGGGGATTTAAATAAAAGTTGTCAAAGTTTAAAGTCAAAAGGAATTAATGTTCAAATTCAAATAATTAGTGATTCAATAGAATCCGAAGGCTATTCAGAATTGAAAAAAATGGAATATGTAAGAATCCATGATGATCCAGGTTCTGAAAAACTCCCCGCTTTATTAAAAGGAGCTGATCTTTTGGTTCTTATTGAAACATTTGACAAAAGCAGGGCTGAAGCAATCAAATTTTCGATTTCGACCAAAGCGCATCTTTATATGTTTAGCAGGGTTCCTATTCTTCTATATTCACATCCAATTACAGGAATTTCAAATTATGCCAAAGAATATGAATGGGCATACATTATTAACTACAGAAATGAAAATAATTTGACAAAAGCAATTGAAACTTTGTTAACAGACAAAAACTTACGTCATAACCTGGTGGAAAAAGCTTATAACGTTGCAATGGAAAACCACAATATAGCTACAATAGAAAAGAAACTTCAAAATATTTTGCATTAAAATGATAAAAGGTAATTCAAATATATATATTTATCCTAAATTTGATAGCTTCCTAGACATAGGTATTAGGATTGGTGGTTTTGGATTGGCTAATTGTTTATTTGTTTACTCCCGAGCTATAATACTCGAAAAAAAATATGGGTATAAATTAATTAATCCTACATGGGAAAGATTGGGAATTGGGCAATATTTAAGAAAGGAAAAAGATAAAAGAAATTATTTTGGATTGTTTAAACCGGATGGAGTAACCGGTTTAAAGAAATATTTTCTCATTCTATTTGGTAAAAAAATTGATTTGAAAAAAGAATTAAAGAAAAAATGCATTTTACCTCAACTTATTGTAGTTGAAGGGTTGTCTGATTATTTTATTCCCTTATTGCCTTACCAGAAATTTTTAAGAAATAGAATTTTAAATATAGCAAAAAGTAAATCGACAATAACTAAGGATAATAATTATATAGGAATACATATAAGATTAGGAGATTATTCTCAGGATAGAAGAACATCTTTGGATTGGTATAAAAAACAAATACTAAGAATTAAAAAAATCGCCCAAAATAAAGCAGAATTTTTACTGTTTTCCGATGGTTCGGATATTGAATTACAAAGTATTCTTGAAATTGACGGAGTAAAAAAATGTTTTGCAGGAAATGCACTTGCAGATATATTGACATTAAGCAATTGTTCTTTTATTATTGGTTCCGATTCCACATTTTCCGGGTGGGCTGTATTTCTTGGACAAAAACCTGCAATCTTTCAAAAAAAACATTTTGGCAGAATCTTAATAGAGCAAGATAAAGAACAAATTATATCTGACGAAGACGATTTGCCGACTAATATGATTAAGTATTTAGAAAACATTTTCAATGAGTAATAGTTTCGATTAAGTTTGCAAACCCAAAGATTTTTAATTGTAAGTGGTCTTATAGAATTGGAGAATGGACAAGAGAATTTGCTTTACAACAACGTAAAAATTAGTTGAATTCAAGTTATAAATAATTTTCATGGAGAAAAAAACTAACTGCAAGATTGTATTTATTTTGGGATCAATTTCGCAACCTCGCCTTATAAAGAGAATTAAAAGCTTTATTTCACAGGGCTACGATGTTGAAATTTATGGGTTTGACCGTGGAGTGTATAATATCAATGCACAGA
>DUUN01000153.1 GCA_012841535.1 Gallicola sp.
AAATTTATTAGTTTTTATGATATATTGTATAATTATAGAAAAAATATACAGTTTAACTTGGAGAGAAAATGAAAATAGCTATTTTAGGGTATAGTGGTAGTGGAAAGTCGACACTTTCTAAATATTTAAGTAAAAAATACAAGATTCCTCTTTTATATCTTGATACTGTTCAATTTTTACCTAATTGGGAGCTGAGGGACAGGAAAGAAGCTAAGTCCTTGGTTTTAGATTTTATTAATAAGGAGTCTTGGGTAATAGATGGTAACTATACTAGTTTTTATCAGGAAGAAAGATTGTTTTTAGCAGATAAAATAATTTATATGAAATTTAATCGATTTTCTTGCCTTAGGAGAGCCATAAAAAGGTATTTTAAATTTAAAAATACAACAAGGGATAGTATGGCAGAAGGCTGTAATGAAAAAATAGACTTAGAATTTATTTATTGGATTTTACATAAGGGAAGAAATAAGGAAACAAAAATACACTATAAAAAACTATTAGATAAATATAGGGACAAGGTAATTATAATAAAAAATCAAAAACAATTAGATTTGTTTATGGAAAATTTAGATAGTCATATTAAAATAGAAAAAATAAGTCCAAAATAAACTTATATTTTGGACTTATTTTTTAATCAAGCTCATTAATTAATACCTTTTTCAAGAAATTACCTACTATATCAGAAAACCTGTTTATATTGGAAATATAGGCAAAATCATTGCCATATATCTTTTTTTCACTTGGAAGATCCTCTTCTTCGCCGGTAAATACACCTAGGACTATATTGTCGGAATTTCTACTTAAGAACACCTCTTTAGAGGAATCCTTAACGGCATCTTCTTTTATATAATCCTTAGCTTTTTTATTAATGTTTCCAATGATTTTTAAATTTATTTTGTCGTTGGGCTTTCCATCACTTAAAACTATAAGAATTCTTCTTTCAAATTCTGTATTATTCATAAAATAACTAACAGTTTTAATAGCTAATCCATCTCTATTTGAACCAGAAGGTGTATATTCAAAAATATTTTGATTTTTGTTATCTGAATCAAAGTAGTCTCTAAAAATTCTTAATACTAAAACATTATAAAAATTATTAAAGGACATTACTCTAGTTGGAATGTTTAAATCCGTTAAGGATTGGGCAATTATAAAACCTTGTGAAGCTATTAAAGCTTGTCTTTCTATTTGAGAGGCAGAACTATCTAACAGGATATCTACTGAAACTGTACCAATTTCATCCTTTTTTTCCTTATAAAAAATCTTATTGTTATTTATATATTTAGGTTTCCAAAGTAAAGATGGAACTAACTGACCATTTGTAGACAGGTGTCTACTTTCGTTTAAATCTGTTAGAATTTCCCTTCTTATAACTTCCCTTAATTTAGTAATTGACCTTTTGTAGATTAAATAATTTTTATTAAAATGCTCTAAATTTTCTTTTTTTATTTCCTGTTTTTCAGCTTCCCTAAACTGTTCGTTTAAAGTTTTTCCAAATTCTCCATTTGTAAGAAGTAACTGTATTCCATCATGTATGCCAGTACATAATCTATTTTCCAATTTTAAGCTATTAGATTTATTTAATATACTTTTACCGTATACTTTTTCAGCTAGATCTTTTAAATAGTTATCTTTAGTAAAGTTTTCTGTAATAATATTATTTTCGTCTAATTCAGAGTCTATTTCCTTGTCTTCAAATAAAAAACTGGATTTATTAAATTCGGCAGCTTCAACTTCATCCTTATCTAGAATATTTAAATTTCTTTTTTTAAACTCTATTTTAGGTTTTAAATCCTTAGGTAGATTATCTTTTTCTTTAGCAGTTTTTAAGGATTTTTCTAAATTTTGTTCATAATTAATATTTAAATGAATATGAAAATGTCTTTTTATTATTTCATCTATTTTTAATATAAGGTCTGAAGTGTTTTCTATATTTTTTACATTCATAATGTCATTTAATAATAAAACAACCATTTGTCTAGTTTTAGGTACATGGGATAATTTTCTACTATAGTATGCATATTCTAATTCCTGGGCTAAATTTCTAGGTGGTCTAAATTTGTAATTATTAAATTTTTCTTTGGAGGTATAGTCTCTAAACTCTACTATTCCCGGTCTATATTTATCGTAGTAGGACCAAAAATATTCCTCTAATATTAATTCAGTTATTTTATAATAATCGTCAGGATAGGGGTTGTCTTTAGTTAATACTGCCAAGAAATTATAGACTTCCTCTATTTGAAATTTATTATAGCTAAAGCCGGCTAAGGCTGATTTATAAATGTTGATTTTATCATTATTTTCAAATTTAAAAATCTTGTAGTCTGGTATAAAATTATAATTATCAGCAATGGTCCAAGTAATATTATTCATTCTATTAGTGCTTAAATCCATTAGATTATTTTCCATTACAATACCTTGAAAATATCTTCTTTTGTTAAATCGTTTTTAAAGAGACTATTAATAACATCTTGAATAATCTCCCTTTCAAAAAGATCAAAAGTTTTATTAACTAAGCTTATTTTTAAAGCTGACTTTATATTTAGTCCTATTTTCATTGCACCAATTGCAGCTATTAAACCTCTAATATCAATGGATTTTGAAGAGATTTCAGAATTCATACTCTTTTCTTGTAAGTCTAAAAATAATCTTATAAATAAGTCTAAAGCTTCTTCTTTTAAGTCAAAATCAGTAAGTAAAATATGTTTTAAAGTTTCTTTATTGGCCTTAGGCATATCTATTATAAGGAAACGAGATACTAGGGCTTCATTTAATTCCTTAGTGCCGGCGTACCCATAATTCATTGTTCCTATAAACCTAGTGGCCTTATTTAAATCTATTTTTTCATATCCTGGTACATCAATAATTCTTCTATAGTCAAGTAGGGAATGAATAACTGCTACAGAATCGCTTTTAGCCATGTTGACTTCATCTAATATGCCAAAGCCACCATTTAGTGCTACATCATAAATAGGACCAGGTCTAAAGGTAACTTCATTGTCCTTAAAGGTATCTGTTCCGATTAAATTTGTACTGTCGGTGTTTACATGAAAGGATATATTCCAAGTAGGTCTTTGAAACAAGGCAGCTAAATTATCACTTAGGACATTTTTACCTGTAGCTTTAGGACCGCTAAGTAAGATATTAGAACCTTGAAGTATAGCGGTAATACTTTGTTCCCAAACCTCTTTTCCATAGTATTTATAGTGTGGTGTAGGTATACGGTTTATATATTTATTATCTAATTGATTTTCTTTTCTAAAATCCAAGACTTTATCAATTAAGTCATTACTTATATTTTGTTCTCTTAAAAATTCTATCATTTAATTCTCCTTTTCAAAATAATTATAGCATAGTGAATTATTATATCATTTTATTAAGAATAAATTAATTATTTTATGGTATAATTATAATTATTTGGAGTATAGTATGGAAAATTTAAATGAAAAATATACAATAGATGATGTTCATGATATGTTGGAAGAAATTGCCAGTACAATTCCTGAAGTTTTACTTGAAGATTTACAAGGGGGGATTGTATTAATTGAATCTGCAAAAATGCATCCTAAAAGCATTAATAATACTTTGTATATTAATGGTGAATATGTAAGAAATCGTATGTACAATCTTATTAGGATTTATTATGGGTCAATAATTAAAACTAGAGGACATCTACCTCGAGAACAATTTAAGGATAAATTGGAAGAGGTACTAATTCATGAATTAAGACATCATATTGAATTTAAATGTAATGATTTTTCTTTAATTAAAGAAGATAAGGAATATATTAGAAAGTATTTGGAAAGGTATGGTAAATGAGAAAAATTTGGGGAAAATTCATCTTAGGACTAGCTAATTTTTTAGAGATTTTAATAGGTGGATTAATAAATATAATGGAAGTTGTAGTAAGTGTAGTGTCACAATTAGGTAAGGCTTTACTTTCCTTGGTTTTTGTAGGGTGTAGTGCCTTCTTAATAGCTCCTTGGGTTATTGGTGGTGCAGGTGTTCTACTATCGCCCTATATAATAATTATTATAGCATTTTTCGTCCTAGTTCCTATATTAGGAAGAAAATTTGTTAGTTGGCTACAGTATATTAATTTTTCAGCTGTAGAATTTTTAAGAAACTATGGTGATTTTTTAATAAATAATAAGGAAAACTTTAAATCCTATAGTGAATTCTCTAAGGACTATAAAGATAGGAAGGAAAGGGAAGAAAGAGAAAGGGAAGAGCAACAGCAAGCACAAAATGATTTTTGGGAAGAAATATTTAAAAACTTTTCACAAGGTAGTGGAGGTTTCCATTACTACAATATGAATGATGAAGATTTTAGAAGGACTTTTGGAGGCTACCAAGGTCAGCAACAAGGCTATGGTGGCTATGGTCAAGGCTCTTATACAAATCCTTTAAATGATTTTAAAACAAAGTATAAGGAGAGCTGTGAAGTGTTAGGAATACCAGAAGACACTAATATTTATGAAGTAAAAACAGCTTATAGAAAAATGGCTAAGAAATACCATCCTGATATTAATAAGGATCCAGGTGCAACAGAGATGTTTCAAAAAATTAACGAAGCCTATGAGTTTCTTAGTGAAGAGAATATAAATAGATATAAACAAATGAATAAAAATTAATATTTATAAATTCGAAAATTCCAGTAGTAGATACTACTGGAGTTTTTTTGTGTTTATATTTAATAAAACTTTGAAAAATACAGTGTAATATTAAAAATAATAGACCTATTCCTTTAAAATACAAAAATGAATAAAAAATGAATTTTTATTAAATATTAATATTTTTAAATATTTA
>DUUN01000253.1 GCA_012841535.1 Gallicola sp.
ATTGAAGGATTTAACAGCGCAAGATAGTGGAATTATTTTTAATCAATTTGCAGAAATCTTAAGGCATAATATAGTATCTGACAAACCGAATGCATTTAATAAAATATTAAATATGTTTATTTGTAAAATAATAGATGAAGATAGAGATGAAAATGAAGAATTACAATTTCAAATATTAGAAGAAGATGACGATAAGTCCTTACAGATGAGACTGAATAATCTATATAAAGAAGGAATGGATAAATTTTTAAACATAAAAGTTTCTGACTATGATGATGTGGAAATAAACAGGCTATTAAGTGAAAATAATCAGAATAGTGATTTGTTGAGAAAAATATACGAGGATCTAAGGCTAAAAAAGAATCCTGCATTTGCATTTAAAGAGGTATATGATGATCAATCATTTAATGAAAATGCTATAGTAGTTAGAGAAGTTGTAGAATTATTGCAAAATTATAAGTTTAAATATAATCATAAACAACAATTCCTTGGCAATTTTTTTGAACTGTTATTAAATACTAGTATAAAACAAGAATCTGGTCAATTTTTCACTCCTGTGCCTGTAGCTAAATTTATAATAAAAAGCTTACCTATTAAGGAATTAATTGAAAATAAAATAAAAAATAATGATATAGATTTTCTTCCATATGTGATTGATTATGCAGCAGGGAGTGGGCACTTTCTAACTGAGTACATGGATGAAGTTCAAAGAATTCTTACGGAAATAAATAATAACATATCTAGTTACAAAGTTGGTTCCACAATAAAGAAAAAGATAAGTAGTTTTATTGAAGATCCATTTTCTTGGGCAAAGCAAAATGTTTATGGTATAGATGCAGATTATAGACTAGTAAAAACAGCCAAGGTAGCTTCTTTTTTAAATGGTGATGGTGAAGCGAATATAATAAGAGCTAATGGACTTGACAACTTCTATAAGTCAAAAGATTACATAGGTAAACTTCATTCAGAAAAGATTATTAAAGATAACGAAGAATTTGATATTTTAATTGCTAATCCTCCCTATTCGGTTAATGCTTTTAAATCAACTATAAAAGATGGATCAGATAGTTTTGAGTTGTTTGATGAAATAACCGATAATAGTTCTGAAATTGAGTGTCTATTCATAGAAAGGATGAAGCAATTATTAAAAGTAGGGGGATATGCAGGAATAATTTTACCCAGTACTATCTTATCTAAAAATGGAATCTACGAAAAAACTAGAAAGATTATATTTGATAATTTTGATATTTTAGGTATTGTTGAATTAGGGAAAAATACATTTATGGCTACTGACATAAGTACTGTAATTTTATTTTTAAGAAAAAAAGAAAGCTTTATAAATAACAACATTAAAGAAAATGTAAAAAAGTTCTTTACTACGCATAAGGACATTACTATTAACGGGATTGAAAATCCTATTAATAAATATGTAAATGAAGTTTGGGAAATATCAATAGATGACTATATCCATATGCTAGATGGCATAACAGAAGAGTCGGTTAAAAATAATAAAATATATCAAAGCTATGAAAAAAATTATAAAGATAATTTGATAAAAAATATTTTAAAAATGGAATCAGAAAAAATTTATCATTATATTTTGACGTATGTACAAAAAATCGTAATTGTGAAAACGGGAATAAAAGATAAAGAAAAAGAATTTTTGGGATATGAATTTTCTAGCAAGAGGGGCATGGAGGGAATTCATTCGATAAAAAGAGGATTAGCCATAGATGAAAGTACCAAATTGTATGATGTTGAGAATATAATAAATGAGAATAAAGCTAATACTTATATTTATTCAAATTTTCTTGATAAGAATATTAAAATAGCTGAGCAAATGTCTGGAAATATTTCATATGAATACCTAAGCAATCTTTTAACATTTAGTTCTCCTATATTCACAAACGATATTAATATTAAAAAAAAGCAAAAAATAAAAAGTAATTGGCCGATTTTCAAAATAGGAGATTTTGTTTCAACATTATATGGGTATACTGCTAAAGCGGAAAATACTGGAGATTATAGGTATTTAAGGATTACGGATATAAATGAAGATGGATCAATAAAATTAGATAATGACAGTAAATATGTAAATGTATCCAAAGAAGATAAAGAAAAGTATCTTTTGGAGAACGATGATATTTTGATAGCGCGTAGTGGTTCAGTAGGTAAATCAACTATTTATAAAGATAAAAAGTATGAAAATATGATATTTGCTTCATATTTAATAAGACTGAGGATAACAGACCATAGATTATTACCTGATTATTTGTTCTATTTGACAAAAAGTAAATTGTACTGGGACCAAGTGCATGAAAAGTCGATAGCTGTTACACAATCAAACTTAAATGCAGAAAAAATAAAAGATATTTCAATACCGGTTCCTACTTTGACATTTCAAGAGGAAATTATAAAAAAATTAAAAGAAATAGATGATATTAAGACAAATCTAAGAATAAAATGTGAAAATTTGGATAAAGAAATTGAATCGGAAATTATAGCCATTTATAAAAATACCAAGGAGAGAGAAATATTAGCGAATTTATGCATTATAAAAAACGGTGGCACCCCGAGCACTAAACGTTCTGATTATTGGGATGGTGACATTAATTGGGCAACATTAGTTGATACTAAAGATAAATATTTATACTCCACAAAGAGGAAAATAACAAAAGAAGGTGTTAAAAATAGTAATGCCAAAATTTTACCAATAAATACTGTTTTACTATCTAGTAGAGCTACCATCGGTGATATATCAATAGCAAAGGTTGAGACCGCTACAAACCAAGGTTATAAAAACTTCATTTGCAATCCAAATGTTTTAAATTATGAATACTTATATTATATTTTAAAACATGAGTCAGAAAATATAAAAGAATTAGCTTCGGGTATGACATATCCAGAAATATCTAAAGCTAAAATTTCACAACTCAGTATTCCGATACCAAATATAGAAAAACAAAATGAATTTGTTAGTAAAGTTTTAAAAATTGAAAAAGAAAAGGAAAATTTCAACAATGAAATAAGGATAATAGGAGAAAAAGCTAGTACAATGATTAATGAATATATAGGATAAGATTTCTTAGATATTCATAAAATGTAAATAAAAAATTCTTAAAGGAAGACTAACCACCTTCCTTTTTTCATGCAACAAAATAGGAGGATTTATTTATCGTATTATTTTAGTGTTTGATATTTATCATTATTATGTACTTATTAAGATGTTTAATTATTATATATTGTCTACAAAGGTTTTCTAGAACACCGTAGGATTATCTATTTGATTGGCAATAATACTTTACATAGAAAATGCTAAATTGGAAAAGTTTGAATGTTATTAAAAAGGGTAATATAATATAAAATTATATTTTTGTATAAATTTATAGGAAGAGGTTCCAACCGATAAAAAACGTTATCTATAGTTAATTTATTACTGTTGATATTAGAAAATCATTTAAGAAAATGTAGTTTCACATTTAGGGAGTGAATAGGAGGTTATATTATGAAGAAATTTATAAGTGTATTATTTATTATAATGGTAATGTTAGTTAGTGTAGATAATATTTCACATGCAGAAGAGATAAATATGGAAGGCTTAGAAGCAGAAATTATAGAGAAAGAAAATAGATTAGAACTAAGTATTTCCTCTAACTTAACTTCAAGCATGGAAGAAATAGAAAGTATAGTTGAAGAAAATGTATACATATCTTTAGATAGGGAATTTATTTTAGAAAAATCATTCAAGTTATATAACTTTGATGAAACAGAGCTGGGGATTTTAACAATATTGAAGAGTAAAGATGGAAATATAAAAAATAGTGGATACACTATACATTCAATAAATGATGAAAACATAATGGAACTAACTAGCTCAATAGGAGAAGACTCCTATAAGTTATCGAACTTGCTGTATTCTTATTATTTAGAAGATGAAAAAATATATTATGAATTTATGGATTTGTTCTATCTTAAACAGGATAGGGAAATTGTAAGAATAAATGTAATAGATGATACAATTCAAGAATTTGTTAATCCAGAAAATATCTTTGAGGAAGATATTGGACATAAAGATTATGAAACGCTTAGAAAAATTACAAATGAAGAAGGGGATGAACTATCCAAGCCATTTGTAGTTGAAGATGATGAGATTTCTAAGTACAACATAGATAAAAAAGAGAATGAGGAAATATCGAAACCGACATTAAATTCGACAAGTACTATTGCATCGTTAAAAAAATGGACCAAAGGTTCATTTTTACCAGTGTATGATTTAAATAATAATGGTCCTTTGTATGGTGGAGATCAAGCTTGGTTAGCTTATAAAAATGTTATTGGAAATAAGGCAATCTCTATATCGATGGCTAATAAATCGTGTGGAGTAACTGCGGCAGCAAACGTTGCGGCATACTTAGATAGCACTGGTATTTCAAAATACAGCGCTTTGTATCAATATGCTGCATATGATATAAAAAGATATACTTCTCATATGAGAGAAGTATATGATTATATGAGTCCATCTGTTTTTGGAATACCAAGTGCTAAAAATTACTGGGAAAGGTTAGAGGCATTTGGAAAGTCTAGGGGTGTAAATCTACGATCATATTATATAACGCAAGGTAATTCACTTACTGATAAAGTAAATTTTATAAAGAATGGGCTAAATAGCAATACACCAGTATCAATGCTAACATTAGGTGCAATTGGTGGTTTTGAAAGCGATCAAGGGGATAATTTTAATAACCATTGGGTTACAATAACCAGATTGTACAAATCAGGTAGTTATTACGGAGCTAATGTTTCAAGTTGGGCTGAAATGAAAACGGTGAATTTAAATTATTGGCATTTTAGAATATCAGCGACTGCGACTTTAACATATACAAATTAACTTATTTAATATATTAATGGAGGTATATATGTTTGAAATAATATTTTATTATTTAAACAAATTAGATTTTTGGGTGATTATAGCACTAACTATATTTTTTATTATTACTTTATTATTGAGTTTTTTTATAAATGATTCGGGAAAAAGGTCTATATTGAATAGCATAATGCTAATATTTGAAATAGGCCCTCTAACGATAATAACAAGTCTAAATATGATAAATGATAGATTTAACACAGTACCATTTATAAAAAAACTAATAATATTATTAGTTATAGTATTCCTATTTGTTATATATTTATATGGTGTCTTTTTTGTTTTTCAAAAATACAAGGAAATTAAAAATGCTTTTGAAAAAATAGTAGTATTAATTCTATTGTTATTATCAACACCTACGCTTTTATTATTAATGCTAAATATATTGATTTCGATAGGGAATATTATGAACTAAATTATAGAATTATAGACGAATATGTATAAATGTACAGCCTATTAATCAAATTAATAAATATGAAAATAGATACTCTAAGTCTATTTTCATATTTATTTTGTTGTTGTTAGACAAGAATTAAGTCAGTTATATAATTTTCTCTATGATCAAATACTCTTAAGACATCATCATAGAATAGCAGGGCATCACTTTGTAATAATTCACAAACTAAATTTAAGTCATTTCTATCTATTATTATAAAGCGGTTATTAATATCTTTTAAAAGTAATTCTTCCACATTTTCCTCCTACAAGTTAAATATCAATACATTACCTTCTATTATAACATTAACATCACTTTTATACCCATACGGGTTGTCCCTGCCATGAGTATATAAAAACCCATCTAAATCTAATAGATTTAGATGGGTTTTTACTGTATAATTCAGCTTGAATAATATTTTTTGCAATGAAGGAGAGACAAAAAACTTTAGATAAAAGCAAGATGATAATCTTAGTCTTATAAACTAGTTAGGTTATTTGACCAAAATTGAGACTGCAGGGGGATAATCTGTAAGAATAAATAAAAGAGAATACAAAGATCATGTATTATTTAACACCCAGTTTAGAAGACAGGTAGTTTATGGCAAACTAGTAAAAGGCATGGGAACAATATTTAGAGATTTGTATAAAAAAAGAGTAGAATTAATTTAAGCTTAACTATGTATAGACCTTATGCATATGTCAAGTAAAATCGAACCTGAATATAGAATTTCATAAATCGTGGGATGATTAAAAGGTAAGTGTAGTTGAATTATATTTTCTTGCCATACAAATTTAAAATACAAATATGGAAATAGACATTTTTGTGTAGAGGATACTACGTAGATACTGTAGGAAAGAACGAGAAAAAGATAGCCAAATATATACGTAATCAAATTCAAGAAGATAAATTAACAGATCAAATTAGTTTAAAGGAGTATATGGACCCGTTTACGGGTGAGTCAGTAAATAAAAGCAAAAAATAAATGCTTTAGCATTAGCTGAAAAAGAGAGCAAGAGTCGGATAATTCAAGCACTTACAAGTGCAGCTGGTAAAAGCTCCTTATAGGAGCAGAACATACTGCCGGCTTAGCCGGCAGTTATGATTTCCAGACATTAAATCTTGTTTATGGCTAAATCAAGCCATAGTTTAGTACCTCTTTCTGTTTATAGGCGATTATATGGCGATTTTGGAGGTAATGGCTTAAAATAGACTATAATTGGGGGGGTACAAAATTAGAAACTAAAAACAATAAGAAATTACATTTAGTGTATAAAAATACTATATTTTCTATTATAATTCGTATATGTTGTAGAAAATCACTTTAAGTAGCTTTAAAGATATTTTAAAATACTCAAAGATAGTTTAAGATTTTACAAAAAAGGGAATAATATATAAATAAATCGTAACAAACTACAAAGTGAGATAAATGTCTATTTGTTCGGTTTATGGTACAAAATTAGTGTAAATATACGTAAAACTATCACTGTAGGTGTTGCTTTTACGGAAAAAAGTTTATATAATGTATACACAAGATGTGCAATAAGTCTGTGTAATTTATTATGTGGAATTGTTTTCCTCTTGTAGTTTTAGTGATGACGCTAATTACAGGCTGGACGAAGGGGGTAAAATTATGGCTACTAAAAGTATATTAAAAACAGTTGTAATAAAAAAGGAAAAAGATGCAAGTAGATTTATAAATGCTTTAGAAAATGCAGCAGGAAAAAAAGAAAAAGAAGTAGTTATAAAACAAAATGTGATGAATGTTAGAAAAAATGAGATAAAAAAGGTTTTAGGTATTGAATAGTGCCTATTTTTCAGATTGGATTAAGAGACTTAATTGAAGAAGCAGGAGAGGATTATACGAAAGATATCCTCTCTTCTTATTATTGTCCACATAATAAGGATGTCGAAATGTTTTTACATGAAAAGGCTATCGAATTTGCTAAGAGACGATTTTCTTCAACGTACTTGGTATTTATATCTTATAAAAAAGAAAAAGTATTAGCAGGCTATTATACTATAGCAACTAAACCAATAGATGTGCTAAAGAAAAAAATCTCTAACACATTGGCAAAGAAGATAAGATATCATGCAACTTATAATGATGTTTCTAAATCTTATACAGCATCGTTTGGATTAATTGCACAACTTGGAAAAAACTATGATAAAGGTTATGACAAGTTGATAACCGGAGATGAATTATTAAAATTAGCATGCGATAAAGTTAGAGAAATTCAAATAGCTAGTAGTGGTAAGTTCGTTTATTTAGAATGTGAGGATAAAGAAAAATTAATCCAATTTTATGAAGACAATGGATTTGTTGTATTTGGTGAAAGAAAATTAGATTCTGAAGAATTAAATTATTTTGAAGAAAAGTATTTAATGCAGCTTTTAAAAGAACTGAAATAAATATTTTTACATTAAAAAACTTACTACGTTATTCGATTAAAATCATTCTAAGGAAGACTAACCACCTTCCTTTTCATGCAATAAAATAGGAGGATTTATTTATCCTCCTGTATCACCTTTATCCTTTCGTCAATTAAACCTTTCAATTCTTCAATGTCTTCAAGAGTTGCATAAGTTTTTATAAATAATCTTGCTGTTCTTCTATAGCTTCCTATCTTCGCTTTTTCTTTATTCCTCTTTTCCCAATTTCTAGTAGCTTTTAATTGAGCATCAGAAGTTTTTTTATCCATAAGCTCCTCCTATTTTTTAATTGACTTAATTAATGCAAGTATAGCAATCACTAATGCTATTAAACTAACTATGAGTGTTATAACTTGTATAGTTTGCATATGATTTTTGAATGAGTTATAATTTAATTAATAGAATACCCCTTTAAGGGGAAGGGAGCTAATCTCCCTTTTTATTATTTGTAGTAGCTGTCTTGTACAAGATTATTGCGGTGGCTAGCCCCAGTATTGATTGTATTAGGTCGGCTACTATTTTTATATACCCATTCATCTTTTCAACTCCTTTCTTCTTTGAGCTTAAACACACTATACCGCATACGGTATATAAAGTCAAGTATTAGTTAAATCTTTTTACACAAAAAAGACGTAGAATAAAATCCACGCTTATATATAATTGATGGAAAGTTTTGATATAGCTTTAATATATATCATTAAAAACGAGTACGTAGACGACAAGTAGGCGACAAAACAACGTTGTAATCCAGTTAAATACATATAAACAACTTGCCTACGGACCAGAAGGTCAGGGGTTCGAATCCTCTATGGTACGCCAGTAAAAACACCTTATAGTATTGACTTAATCAATTCTGTAAGGTGTTTTTATTTTTATAATACTTATAATATTTGAATAAAATTATTATAGGGC
>DUUN01000877.1 GCA_012841535.1 Gallicola sp.
GAAATATAAATTAGAAAAGTGGTTTTGGAAAGTAGTTGATAAATTTGGGAAGTGAATAAATGACAATAGTAACAAGAGCAGACTATGAAGCAATAAGAAACGCATTTACCGATGAAGAAATAAGATTGAAATACGGTAGGTTGGTTATTATGAGCAAAGAGGAATATTATGCTTACAAGCATCCAGTAAGAGCAAGAAAAAATAAAAAAAAATAATGTTTAAAGATATTGGAGAATTAAGTTATGATGTTGATTCATTCGTTATCTTAATAGGAATAGACCTTTATATTCATCAACCTGAATTAATGAAAGAATTTGATATAGATTGGGAAGATGAAACTGATGATTTTGATTTCCCAGTTGATTATGATAGATGGATGAAAAATGTTAAGGGGATAGATATATGAAACTAAGTATAATAATTCCTTATTATAAGACTTATGAATTAACAAAAAGACTATTAGAAGTGTTAAAACCCCAATTAAATGAAGAAACCGAAGTATTGATAGTAAATAATAGTGATGGAACTAATTTCAATGATAATCATATAAAAACACTTTATTGTGAAAGCAACGGAACAGCAAGTAGACCACGAAATGTTGGTTTAGATAATGCTAAAGGTGAATATATAGTATTCATTGATTCTGACGACTTGGTAAGCAAAGATTATATAGAAAAAATACTTAATAAAATAGACAGTAGCAATTTTAGTTATTGCTTTTTTTCATGGCAATTTTTAAATTGTAAACATAAAATAATTATTGAAGATTATCCTCCTCAATGGAACTGTAGTGTATGGAATTGTATTTATAAAAGAGAAACAATAGGAGACAACAGGTTTAATGAAACAATGCGAATAGCAGAAGATTACGATTTCAATGTAAGAGTAAGAAAAGGTAAAAAAGCAAATATAGAACAGGTTTTATATTTCTATAATGATTCAAGAAAAGGAAGTATAATGAATGGGTGACAATATGTTAGAATTAGAAGATATTTTTTATTTTTATAATATAAACTCAATCGGTGGAGTCGAAACATTTTTCTATCAATTAGCAAAACGTTTTGAGGATAGAGATATTACTGTAATTTTTAATACTGGCGATGAAACACAAGTTAAAAGGTTAAAAAAATATGTAAGAGTAATCAAATATAAAAACGAAAAAATAAAATGTAAAAAAGCATATTTTAATTACAACACAAACATTATAGACAATGTAGAGGCTAATGAATATATAGGATTAATACATGCTGATTATAAAAACATACCTTACAAACCAAATACACATCCTAAATTAACAAAGTTTATAGCAGTAAGCGAAACAGCAAAGAAAAGCTTTGAAGATATTACAGGAAAAAAATGTGAAGTGATATATAATCCGTATGAAACAGAAAAAACTAAACGGATACTTAATTTAATAAGCACCACAAGATTAACAAAAGAAAAAGGTAAAGATCGAATGGTAAAATTAGGTGAGGAATTAAATAAAGGAGGAATACCTTACTTATGGATTGTATTTACTAATGATATAAAGGAAATAGATAATCCAAACATAGTTTATATGAAACCTAGACTAGATATTATAGATTATGTAGCTAATGCTGATTATCTAGTACAGTTAAGTAGTGCCGAAGCGTATTGTTATTCAATAGTAGAATCTTTAAGTGTAGGTACGCCAGTAATAACAACTAATTTGCCAGTGTTGAAAGAAATAGGAGTTAATGAAAATAACTCTTTTATTTTAGATTTTAATATGAGTAATTTAGATGTTGATAAAATATATGAAAAGGCAGATAAGTTTAACTTCACGTACACACCACCTAAAAGCGAATGGGAAAAAGAAATAACTAAAAAGAAATCAACTTATAAGGAGGAATTAGAAAAAATGAAAAAGATTAAAGCATTACAAAATTATACTGATACAGTATTAAACAAAAATATTGTTAAAGGGGAAGAATACATCGTAGATAATGAAAGAGCAGAAGTAATAACAAACTACATTTTTAAAGGCAATCCAATAGCAGAAGTTATTGAAGATATTAAAGAAGAAGTAAAAGAACCAACAGAAGATAAAATAGTAGAGAAGATGAAAGAAGGAACTAAGAAGAAAACTACCAAAAAGAAAACAACTACAAAAAAGAAAGTAGCAAAGAAGAAATAGACAAAATAAACGAGGTGTAAAAATGGAAATAATCAATATCGATATAAATGAATTAAAACCATATAAAAACAATCCAAGAAAGA
>DUUN01000622.1 GCA_012841535.1 Gallicola sp.
AGAGTAGTGTATTATAGTATTAACACTAAAAGGGGTGATTATATGAAAAAGAAAATAGTTTTATTAATACTCTTATTATGTTTTTCTTTAGTTGGATGTAAATTTCAAGAAGAAATATATGATAATAATGAAAAAATTGCAAAAAATGTTGATAGTACTTTGTATTTTAAAAATTTAACTAATAAAAAGAACAATGTTTATGAAGCTGAATTTGAGAAATTTACAGGACTGGATACAATTTTTACTATAAAATCAGATGGTGATAATACTATAAAGATAAAGAGCAATATAAATGTAAATAATGATGATTTTAAGGTTGTTTTAGTAAATTCCAACAAGGAAGTGATTACTCTTACTGAAGGCAATTTTGAAGGGGAAGTGGAGTTACCTTTAAAAAGCGGCAGAAATAAGGTGAAAATTGTAAGTAAGGGCAGTAAAGGAGAAATATCTTTAGAAGTGGAAGAAAATGAAAATATAAGTATAAGGTAGGAGTTATATAATGAAAAAGAAATTAACTTTAATAGTATGTCTTGTTTTATGTATATTTGTTTTTACAGCTTGTGAGGAAAAATTTGAAAAAGGTGTAGAGGCTTTTGTTTCTAAGGCTATTGAGAAAGCAGATGAGGCTCATAAAAGAGATTATAATGATAATAGAAAAATAGCAAAAAGAGGAACAACTCATTCTGGGGCGAATATAAGAATTAATATAGAAAACAACAATATAGAAGGAAAATTTGATTTCTTCGGTGGAAGATATGAAATATGTGAAATAAGATCCTTAGATAAAAACACCTTAAAATTAAATACTGAAATACATATGGATAATGAAGATTTTAAAATTGTACTTATTGATTCAAGGGAAAACCTTACTGAAATAGCAGAGGGGAATTCTGAAAAAGAACTTGAATTACAATTAGACAAGGATGACTATATATTAAAAATGGTTAGTAAGGGAAGTTCCGGTAATTTTAAAATAGATATGGAAGACAATAAGAATATAGAAATTACAAGAATTCACGATGAAGATTAGAAAAAAATAGAGTTTATAGAAAATAGTGGGAGTATATATGAAAAAAAGAAAAAAGATTTTAGTATTTTTGTTATTAATGGGAATTTTATTAATGTTAACTAGTTGTAAATTTTCAGTGAAAAAGATTGTTGATCAAGTAGTAGGTATTAAAGGTGAGATGATTTATAATAGTGACAAAAAAATTAAAGGTAGTGGAACTTCTTATTCTATAAGCAATTATAATATTGAAATTGAGGATAATAGCATAATAGGGGATTTTAAATACTTTTCCGGACTATACGATTTAGCTAGAATTGTATCTAAGGGAAATAATTCTGTTGAATACAATTTAAATATAGAGTCAGATATAGAGGATTTTAAAATAGTAGTAGTTAGTCCAGAAAAAGAAATAATTGTTTTAGGTGAAGGAAATGGTAGCAAGGAAGATTTACTTGAATTTACTGAAGGAGAAAGCTATTTGAGAATGGTAGGAAAAGGTGGAGAGGGAAAGTATAATTTAGAATTTGATAAAAATGATAATATAGAAATTATTTCACTTAAAGATAAGTGGTAATTTTAAGAAAATGTTTTCTATAGTAAAAACACCTAGATGGAATTTTATAAATCCAATTAGGTGTTTTTCTAATATTTTTTATATAAATTTATTTGATTTTTTCTACAAAGCCAATTCCAAGTTCTATGGTATTTGTAATTCCATTTATATGTGTTCTTTCAAAAGCATGGGAAGCATCTACTCCAGGACCGATTAAGCCAACTTTAAAATCGTAGCCTGCTCTTAATGCTGCTGAAGCATCTGAACCGTAGTTAATATAGATATCTATTTTATAATCAAGCTTTCTTTCCTTTGCTACTTGTTCTAAAATTCGTCTTGTTTCTAGGTCATAAGGGCCGGAACCATCTTTTACACATATAGTAGTGGCTGTTTCTTCAGATGTTTGTGTATCGCCAATAGCTGCCATGTCAACGGCTATAAAATATTCTGTACTTGCAGGTAAACCGGCAGAACTTCCATGACCTACTTCTTCATAATTACTAATGAAAAAGTTAACTGTATATTCCGGAGTAATATTATTTTCAATAAAATAATTTGCTATTCCAAGCATTGCTGCTATTCCTGCCTTATCATCTAAATGACGGGATTTTATAAAACCATTTTCAAATATTTCTACATTAGGTTCTAAATATATAAAGTCACCAACTTGAATTCCTAATTTTTCTACATCTTCTTTAGTTTTAACCAATTCATCAATTCTTATTTCTATATTGTTTAAGGTTCTTTCAGAACTGTTTACATCATCATAGACATGAACTGATTGATGTTCGAACATTACCGTACCGGAATATTCTTTGTTTTCTGAAGTAATTATTTTTACATAATTTCCTTCTATTGTAGATAAGGAGTAACCACCTAGCTTTGTTACTTTTAATCTACCGTTGGATTTTATTTCTTTCACCATTAGTCCTAATGTGTCTACATGTCCTGAAAAAGTAATGGCATCTTTTTTCTTTCCAGGTATTGTACCTATTAAGGCTCCTTTTATTGTTTTATAGTTTTTTAAGCCTATTTTATTGAATTCTTTTTCAACTAAATTAATAGCTTTTTCTGTGTCACCTGTAGGACTAGGTGTTTGTAAAAGTTTTTTTAAAAAATCAATTAAATAATCATTATTTATTTTCATATTTCACCTCTTTTATATTATACTATTAGGAGATTAATAATTAAATAAGGAAGGAAAATAATGATATTTGAATTATGTTGTGGTTCTTTAGAAGATGTAATTATTGCTAATGAACTAAAAGTAGATAGAATAGAATTAAACACAGGGTTGGCATTGGGAGGATTAACTCCGTCATTAGGGTTAGTAGAACTGGCAATTCAAGAAACAGACATACCTCTTGCCTTAATGGTTAGACCAAGAGGTGGTGGTTTTATGTATAATGATTATGACTATAAAACTATGTTAAAGGATTTGCAAATATTTTTACAATACAATATTGAAGGAATAGTATTTGGTTTTTTAGATAAGGATTTTAATATAGATTTAAAAAGAACCGAAGAGTTTGTTAATATTATTAAAAAATCTGGTAAAAAAGCAATATTTCATAGAGCTTTTGATAACACTACCGATAAAATTAAGTCAATAGGTGAACTTATTAATTTAGGTTGTGATAGACTTCTTACTAGTGGTGGAGAAAATACAGCAATTGATGGAAAAGATATAATTAAATTATTAGAAAAAGAATATGGGAAAAAAATAGATATTGTTGCAGGAAGTGGTTTAAAATCCAATAATATTAAAGATTTTATAGATTATACAAAGGTTAATGAAATACACAGTTCTTGTAAGGAATGGAAAAATGACAATACTTCTAACTCCTTTGTAAGTTATGATTATAATTTAGATTATAAAGGAATGTATGATGGAGTTTCTAGAAATGAAGTAATAAGAATGAAGGAAGCTTTAGAATTTTTATAGAGAATATATATATAATTAGAAATGCTATATTTTTAAATTTATAGTATAATAGTTTTTAGTTTGTGTATTTTAGAATAAAGGAGGAGAAACATGGAGGAAGTAAGCGCAGGTGGCGTTGTTATTCACAAGGGAAAAGTTGCTGTGCTAAGAAAGTTCCGTGGTGATTGGGTTCTCCCAAAAGGACGTCTTGAAAAAGGTGAGACAAGGGAAGAAGCTGCTTTAAGAGAGGTTAATGAGGAAGCAGGTATTAAGGCTGATATTGTAAGATATATTGGATATGTAAAATATTGGTATAAACATATAGATGGTATGAAGGTACAAAAAACTGTACATTATTATTATATGACAACAAAGGATTCTCAATTAACACCACAAAGAGAAGAGGGTTTTACAGAGGCTGTATATATGCCACTGGATAAAGCAATACATTATATTAGACATGATGCTGAAAAGAATATGGTTCGGAAAGTGAAGGAGTTTTATAAAAAAGAAAGAAAGGGATAGAATTGTCTTTTTCAATTAATGTTAAAAACGAGGTATCTCGTTTAGATTTTGGTACAGATGAGGAAATTATTTCTGAATTAGGTGGAATGTTTAGGGTAAATGGAACAATTCTAGCTAGTAGTGGAAATATAAAATTAAGATTTACATCAGAAACCAATTCTATAGCAAGAAGAATTTTTGCAGAATTAAAAAAATTGTACAATTACGATTCTATTATAGAAATTAGTAAGAATAATCAATTAAGAAGAAAGAATTTGTATAGGATAAATATAGAAGGGGAAACTGCTAGTTTATTTTTAAAGGATATTGGATTAAGTGATGATCCATTTTCCTTTCTCCATTTAGATATACCAAAGTTTTTAATTGATAATAGTAAAAAAAGAAAGGCTTTTATTAGGGGAAGTTTTTTAGGAGCAGGTTCAATTTCAAATCCGGAAAGATCATATCACTTGGAAATTATTACTGGAAAATTAGAGTATAGTCAGTATTTTGTAGAACTTTTAAAAGAATACAATATAGTAGCTAGAATTGTAGACAGAAAAGATAATTACATTATATATATAAAAGACAGTGAAATGATTTCAGATTTTTTATCTTTAATAGGTGCATTTCAAAACTTATTTAAGTTTGAAGATATTAGGGTAATTAAAGATATTAAAAACAATGTAAACAGGGTAATGAATTGTGAGTCTGCAAATATGGACAAAACAATAGAGGCATCACTAAAACAAATTGATGATATTGAATTAATAGATAGATGTATTGGATTAGAGAATATTCAAGATAATTTAAGGGAAGTAGCTGAAATAAGGTTAAAATACCCTGAGTATTCCTTAAAACAAATAGGCGAGGAATTAAATCCACCTGTTGGGAAATCCGGTATAAATCATAGGTTTAAAAAAATAAGATCTATAGCCGATAATTTAAGATAGGCTTGGATCTTTTTTTGTTGAAATTTTGTAATATTATTTATTTTTTTATCACAGGAATATGATATATAATAAAGTGGGTGATACTTATGTATAATATTTTAGTTTGTGATGATGAAAAAGATATAGTAGAAGCTATATCAATATATTTAAGCCAACAAGGATATAATGTTTATAAAAGCTATAATGGTAAAGAAGCATTAGAAATTGTTAATTCCAATACTCATATGGATTTATTACTTATTGATATAATGATGCCTGTAATGGATGGAATAGAATTAACTAAGAGAGTTAGGGAAATTTCTGCAGTTCCAATTATTATCTTATCAGCTAAGGGAGAGTTAGAGGATAAGGTAGAGGGATTGGAAATTGGTGCAGATGATTATATTACAAAACCTTTTGATCCAGTTGAGCTTATAGCCAGAGTAAAGTCTAATATAAGAAGGGTAGAACTTGCTAAAGAAGCTAATGCTTTTAAGGACCAGGAGATTTATAGTTCTGGAAGAATAAGGGTAAATAATACTAAAAAAGAGGTTTTAGTAGACGGAGAGCCAATAAAAATAACACCGTATGAATATGGAATATTACTCTTGTTAATTTCAAATAAGGGAAAAGTTTTTAATTCAGATGAAATTTATGAAAAAGTTTGGGATAGTCCACCTTATGATGTAAAGAAAATTGTATCTGTCCATGTTTCAAGATTAAGAGATAAAATAGAAATTAATCCAAGAAAACCGGATCATTTAAAATCTGTTTATGGAATGGGTTATAAAATTGAGTGATAAATGGAAAAAATTAAAATAATTGGGAAAAAAATACTAGGAATTTTGAAAAAAATTGCTTTATGGTTAAAAAGAATATTTGATAGTATTGATGGATACATTGAAGACCAAATTTTTTATCTGGTACTTTTTTTTGGAATCCAATATCTACTATTAAATATTCTTACAGAAATACTAACAAAGGGAATTTTAAATATAGATGGAATATTTAAAATATATGTAGTAGTCCTTTTAGTATATAAATTGTATAAAACAATAAAGAAATATGGTATACATAGTTTTTTAACTATAGATTTTATACTTGGATTTAGATTTAAGTATTTTATGGTTTATTTAGAATGCCTAGTTATAGAAATATTTTTAATAATAGCTTTTTTCTATATTAGGGCAGATAATGAAGAATTATTGGGTATATATTCCATGGCAATAATCATTCAAAAAATATCAGCATCAGTAATGGAAAACTATTTAGGTAAGGTATTGCTAAATAGGAAAATTGAAGCCTTAAATGAAGGGAAAAATATAGATGTTAGTATAGTAGAAGACACATATTCTGAATCTATTTACTTAATAGACCATCTTTATGACTCAATGAAAAAATCCTTAGATGCTAAATATAAAAGTGAGCGATTAAAAACGGATTTAATAACCAATATTTCCCATGATTTAAAAACTCCTCTAACTTCTATAATAAATTATGTCGATATAGTAAAAAATACAGACAATGAAGAAGAAAGAAAAAAATATATAGACATATTGGACTTTAATGCAAAAAGATTAAAATCCATGGTAATAGATTTAATAGATGCATCAAAAACAGGAACTGGCAATATAGATTTAAATTATGAAATTATTGAACTTAATGAATTGATTTTACAAGTGTATGGTCAATTTGATGCAAGGTTTGAAGAGAAGAATTTAGAATTTGACTATGATAGTTTTAGTGATAATATCTTCATTAATGTTGATGGAGATCAATTAAGCAGGGTGTTTGAAAATCTAATAGGAAATGCTGTTAATTACTCAAGGGAAAATTCGAAAATAATAGTTAGAATATCTGTAAGTGATAATCATTTAGTAATTTCTTTAAGTAATGAAACAGAAGAAAAGATTGAAGTTAAGTCTGAAGATTTACTGGAACAATTTGTAAGAGGTGAAAAATCCAGAAGTTCAGAAGGAAGTGGTTTAGGTTTATATATTTCCAAGAACATTATTGAATTGATGAAGGGAAAATTAAATATAAAAATAGAAGATAATAAATTTATAGTTTTAATTTCATTTAAAATTAAAACCAATAAGAAAAAAGTGAAATAGAAAGGGGAATTACTTGGAAAAACATGGTGATGCTCTTTCATTAAGATTATTTATAGACTTATACAGAGCTAATACAACTTTACAGAGAAAACTAAGTAACAATCTTAGTAGCTCGGGGATTACTCTTAGTCAATTTGCTGTATTAGAAGCATTATATAATAAAGGTAATTTATGTGTAGGGGATATAAAGGATACTATTCTTACTACTAACGGTAATATTACTGTTGTTATAGCAAATTTGGAAAAAGAAGGTTATATAATTAGGGAAAGAGATAAAGATGATGGAAGAAAATTTATTATTATTATTACTGAAAAAGGAAAAAAATTAGTAGAAAAATTATTTCCTAATCAAAAATCTACAATAATTGATACCTTTAAACATATAGATGATGAATTGAAAGAGAAGATGACAAGGGAATTAAACAAAATTTGGTACAAAGAAAAGCCATAGTTTTATGGCTTTTCTTTAATAAAATAGGGATGTTAGTTACAGAATGGAGATACTATTAGTTGGCAAGAAGGTATTTATTAATGGGCCATTTTTCAGTTGACAAATACATATGGGAAAATAGAATACATTTTGAGCTCCTTGTCTATAAGTAAGTAAAAAATAAAAAGTAGTAGAAAATAGTTTAATAAAAACGAATTAACAATACGAAAAAACGATCTTTAATGAGTGGTCTTAGTAGATATAATAATGATATTTATAGTGTGTGTTACCTTGTGAATAAAATTTGACTACTAACCTCCTATTTAATATAATTTATACAATAGATATATATCTATTGTATAAATTATATTAAATAGGAGGTGGGTGGATCTGTTTCTTGGAATGGATTGGGAGTTTCAGGTTCAGGATCTAGTACAGGAAGTTCTCATAGTGGGTATGGAACGGTAAATGCATCAGGAAGAGTGTATGGAAATGGATTAGCCTTGTATGTAGGAATGAACTCAACATCATCGATAACAATAGGAAGTTCCTACTATTCAAATTCATGCAAAATATAAATAAATCAGAAACAATGTTTCTGATTTATTTATATTTTGGAGGTCTAAATGAACAGAGAGAAAAAAACAATAAATAAAGTAATATTAACATTTTTTTCAACATTAATATTGATATTAATATTGATTTTAATATTTCGGGGAAATACTACACAGGATATAAAAAGAAATAATACAAAGTTAAACATTGAAAATTTTTCTGAAACAATAAAATCTTATATTAATTTAGATGAATCTGCATTTGATTTGTCAATTTATTCTTTTGATGAAAGTGTAAGTGAAGTTAGTACTTATGCTTTGGCTTATGCTACAAAAAATGAAAATATAAAATTAAATGCTAAATCTAATATAGATAATTATAATTTAATTAGTTA
>DUUN01000116.1 GCA_012841535.1 Gallicola sp.
AGTCTTTCCAGCACCATTTCTCCCAATGAAACCTACGATATGTCCTTCTTCTACATTAAAGCTGACATTATCTAATTTAAATGTTTTATATTCCTTTGTAATATTTTTAATTTCTATAGCATTCATTTTTTATCTCCAAATATATTTTTATGAATTGTTTCAAATTCACTTTTGGGGGGTATTGCAATTCCTCTTTCTTCATCTGCTAAAATAATTAAATTATCACCGGGTTTTATATCAAAAATTTCCCTTGCTTGTTTTGGGATGACAATTTGTCCTTTCTCCCCAACAGTTACTGTCCAGATATACTTTCCTTTAGGCGTATTCATATTTTCCTCCTTGTATGATTAGTTATACTTTTTATACTTATTATACCAGGATAAAATGTTAAATGCAAATGTTTAATCAAAAAAGTAGACTGTGTCAATCTATTAATACAGTCTACTTTTTACTTATTTATCTATTAAAAAACTTAAAAATGTCGAAGTCAACGAATCGTATACTATGATATGCTTCTCATTCAATTAAAACATGATATAATATAAGTGAAAAGAAAGGAGCTAAATTATGACCCCGTTTTCCGAAAATTTAAAAAATGCTCGTAAAGCCAAGAACATGACTCAACTTGATTTAGCTTCGAAACTTTTTGTGACTAAGCAAGCAGTTAGTAAATGGGAGTTAGGTAAAGGGTATCCAGATCCCGAAACATTACCATTAATATCCGAAATTCTTGAAATATCCATTGATGAATTAATGGGTAAAATCATGGATAAAATCGACAATAAAAAAATCAATCTTGAAAAAGCCCGATTAAAGAAGAAGTTTATTCTACTAGTATCTTTCCTAGGGATATTTATCTTTACCTCGTTAATGCTCTTTTTATTATTTACCTCGCGAGCATATCAAGGATACAAAAAAATAAATCAAATTGAAAGTATCGTTAATGTTTATTTACCAATTAGAGGTAAACTTGAAACTTATGATTATAATACTTGGTCGAAATATGATGCCTTCATTTCAATTAGTGAAATGGGCTATATTGTTTTTACCAAAGCAAAAGAAATTGAACTTTTTGAAGAGGATTTAAAAGCAAATCCATATTGGAATAATTTGGCTTCAAACCTTGATGAAATCATCCCGTACCAAGCATCAATCTATACTAGTGTTTGTGATTATTACATGGTTTATAATATTGATTTAGATGAATATAATCAGCTGCCTAGTAATAGCGGAAAGTATAATTATATTTTCTTGTGTTATCAAAAAGAAAATAATCGCTTAATTTATTTTAAATATCAAATGCCATTTTATCGAGGAGGTGAATAAAATGAAAAAAACCAAAATCACCATATTAATAATGATTATGATTAGCATTAGTCTAGTTGGTTGTAGTGCCGTAGGACCAAAGGATCCAGGTGACCCCAGTAATTTAGTTGATGCTTTGATTGCGATAATTTCCCGGGTTGAAGATGCTACCTACAAAGAAATTACCGATATTGATATTGTAAGACAACTTAGTACGCAACTAAATGGTTATGATAGTCAAAGTTCTTTATATAAAGAAATATCAAGTGATGCATATGAAGAACTTGTTAGTAACCATAATTTATTGGACACTTATTACATTACTTTAAAATTCTCAAATGGCAATGAAACAAGGTTCGAGGTTTATATAGATGGTACTATTATCAAACTAACGAACAACAAACAATATCTATGTCAAGTATTAACTGACTATGAATTTATTAAAGGATTATATTATTTTAATGAAAGTTTAAAGAACTATTTAACTTATGACAAAGAAAATGTTGCGCATTTTTTTGAACTATTCAGTGTTACTTATGATGCAAGCCAAGATGATACGTTATATACAATGGCTAACTGTTACCGAATATATTCTAATGATTTGTTAATAAATAATACTTACCAAGTATTTAAATTTGCAAATAATTGTGCAAGTTTCCTATTATATAATGATGAAATCTATAAATTGGGTTCTTGGTTTGGTGGTCTTGGCGTTGTTGATATTAAAATAGCCGATATCAATAATGATGGCTTTGATGAAGTTTATTTTACTAATTCCTGGGGTAGTGGAATCCACTGGAATGGTTTATCTTATTTCGATACTAAAGATCATAATATCTATCAACTTTATGTGGAAAAAAGACACTATCAAGAATTAATGTTAACAAATTCTCAATCAGGAATAATTGTATTGAGAGCATATTTTTCATCCAGTGCCAATAATCAATTTGCATTTATTGATTTAACCTTAACTAAAAAAAGTGAACTAGGACTTATCAATTACCGGGGTGAAATTAGTTTTGATGTTTTTGATAATTAATTTTAAAATGTTATTAAATAAAAAAGGAGGGTAAATATATGAAAAAAATATTATTAAGTTTAACAATTATTTTTGCATCTTATTTCTTTTTTGGTTGTGCGGCGCGAGCGCCGGGTGACTACTCACCTTATCCAGGACGTGGTGACAGTGATACAGTAGGTGATCCTGCGCAAGGAGGACAAAATGGTAACCATAAACCCGCTCCAGGACAACTTACCGCAAGCGAGTGGAGTGATCTAGATAATTATGATTTTTATTTAAGTCTTTTCGATACTGATCAAGGAAGAAAAAAAGGGGTATTTGCGGCTTACTTTACTAAAGGGTATTTCGATACCTTAAACATGGTTGATGTAACAGTTACAAGTGGTGAGAATATTGTAGCTGGTGCGAGTGTTCAATTACTTGATGATGCAGGTAATATTATTTATCAAGGCGTGACAAATGCTTTTGGAACTGCCTATCTTTTCCCGAAAGAAAGTCAAATAGAGTTCATTGAAAAAGTTAAAGTTAATCACGGCGAGGAAAGTGTTTCAGTTGATTATACATATAACTCAGATAATGCTTCATTAGAAATTGATATTGATACTATTAATGATAAAAAAGAAGTTATTGAAATTATGTTTGTAATTGATACTACAGGCTCAATGGGTGATGAACTTTCTTATTTAAAATCAGAAATAGATAACGTGATTAGCCGCGTTCAGGCAACCTTAACCAATACCTCAATTAGATTAGCATTATTATTCTATCGTGATACTAGGGACGCTTATGTCACTCGATACTTTGATTTTACGACTGATATTCAAGCTCAAAAAAAGAATTTAGCGCGTCAATCAGCAGGTGGCGGTGGTGACTTTGAAGAAGCAGTCGATGTTGCCTTAAGTGAAGCGGTGTCTAAAGAATGGGGTGTGGAAAATTCAACAAAATTATTAATCCATGTATTAGATGCTCCACCACATTACACTCAAGTTAATATGACTCGTTACTTTGATGCCATTTATCAAGCATCGAAAAAAGGTATTAGAATGATTCCAGTCGCATCAAGTGGAATTGATAAATATACAGAATATTTACTTCGTAATGAAGCTATGATGACTGGAGGAACTTATGTTTTCTTAACTGATGATTCGGGTATTGGAAATGATCACTTAGAAGCAAGTGTTGGCGAAACTGTCGTTGAATATTTAAATTTATTATTAGTTCGTGTTATCACTGAATATCACATGGGAGTAAAATTAGAAAAAATTCCATATTATAATCAAAATCAATAATTTTAACTGCTCTCTAATCTATAACGAATGTTAAAGTTACTTTTATATCTTGGTTAACCTAATGGGATAAATTATGGTGTATTTTCAATAAAAGTGATACTTTCAATTATACTATAGTTTTCCTCCCTATTAGAGCCTATTTAAATTGAAATGTCACTACCTATAATAGTGAATAAATCTTTTGTAATTACCCCAACATCCTTAAATTTAAAAATTAAATCGTTGTATTTGCAAATGAGGCAAAAGATTCTTTAACATTTAGGCTTTGTCAAGAATTCTGGGTAAATTATCACTTCTATAAGTATTTTGTGGTTTTGTGGTCATAAGACAAAAATAGAAAAAACCACAAAACTTAAAAGTCCCTAATCTTAATTCGATTAGGGGCTTTTTCACATATCACTAATATATTTATCATTGTGTTAACTCTTTCAACTCTATTCATTTAACATATATCTAATGAAAATCGATAACTTTAAAGTAGATTTATCGTTAAAGAGATTTCTAGTTGTGAAAAGTTGAATAAAAAACGAGAATTAATAACATATAATCCGACTACAAAGGTATTTACAAATCCTACAGATAAGTTTTCCTCCCTTTCTGTAAAAGAAAAAAGGCTTGATATGTATCAAACCTATGCATTTGATATGTGTAAGGACGACCACTTTAATACAATTCGTACCCTTTGTTTTTTTCGTACCCCTGTCAAAAAGTTCGTACCCCTGTCAAAAAGTTCGTACCCCTAAATAATTAACTATTTGCTATTAAATTCCAAAGGCTAGAATTATACTTAACGAAATTTAATTTATTCCAGTTATTAACTTTACTCGGATGCAAGAAAAATGCATTAGTAGAATCCATATGAATAAAATAATTTCTATTTTGCCCCAAAAGAGATTGTAATTCGTTCATAAACCATATATCATACATAACAAATTTAAAATTGTGGTCTCCCCAAAATAAAAACACATCAGATACAGTATCAATAGCGCTAAGATAATTGACAACGATATTTTTAAATAATTTGCCATATCAAAAGGATTATAAAATAGGTAGTCATTTAAATTATAGTAATTCGAATTGGAATCAATTCCTTCCGTTAATACAGTAAAAAGATTGATTAGAATATACCCTTTATAATTTTTGTGATAAAAGTATTCAGATAAATAAGCATTTGTCGTATCTACTTGATCACATTTGCATAATCTTGGGTTTCCGCCAATTGCTATTGCATATTTAGTAGGATTTTGTTTTGGATTTCGGAAGATAATCTTTTCGTTATACTTATGATTACCATTAGTACAAAGCAACATACTACAATCCATATCGCAGTATATCTTTCTATCAAAATCGATAGCAGCTCCTTTTTTCGATGTTCTATCGCTAAAAGAACCATAACCCTTTACAATAAACATATTTACTACCTTCTTTCTATAATGACTCTCTTTGGTATGGTGTTGTTTCAATTATAATAAGTATAATCCACTATGATTTTTACTAATAAATTCATGTTCATTTAACGTTTTCCTCTAATAAAGTTCGTACCGCGGCACTGATTTATTGTCCCATTAATTATTTCTTAATGGAATACCCCAATACAACTTTTTCCCAACGTTTCTGATTTTTTCATTAATGCACAAAAAAGATGGAATATTATCTTCATCTACATAATCATATATTGCTATTTTAAA
>DUUN01000493.1 GCA_012841535.1 Gallicola sp.
AAGGAGGTTGGCTATGAACTTATACGAGTTGCAAAAGGAGATAAAGAAGAAAAAATGCTTTATAGAACAATATGAGCGAGAAATAGAACGATATGAAGAAATGATGTTTAAAATTAAAACCTCAAATATAGAAGCTGATATGATCCGTGGTGGTAAAAGAAGAAACAACCTTGATATTTGCATAGATGAAATAACATATCGTCAAGAACGAATAAAAGACTTAAAAGAAGAATTAGAGTTATATGAGCCTTTAATAAAGGATTTAGAACAGATATTAAAAGGTTATAACGATATCGAACAACTTATTTATTTTGAAAGAAAAGTATTAGGTTATAGTGTAGATAAGATATCACAAAGACATTATTACGGAAAATCCCAAATCTATAATATAATAAACAAAGTAGAAGAAAGATTAGTAGAAAAAACATTGGAAAAAATTGGAAATAGGTCATGATATAATAGGTATAATGAAATAATAATCAATGTGGCATTCTCTGATGTAAGTCCACTCCCTCTTTCAAGAATAGGACAGTTACAACGGTAACTTGTCAAAGCAAGTTAATCTTGCTTTAAGGTTATTAGTTAAAGGATTGTATTCGCGGTCGGCTAATAATTTTAAAGCAGTATTGAACTGCAAAGGTGATTCCGACCTTAACAGGAAATTAAAAAAAGCGGTATTTGGAAAGTCAATTGAGATTTAAAGATGTAATGATGATTAGCAATGAAAATTGTCGAGTAGGAAAGTCATCATACCTGAATTAACAGGATAACCAATACATTTAATTGTTGCATTCCCCATTTTACCGTTATGTGAATAACATAAGACAGGTGTAGAACTATATGAATTTGGGGAATGGAAGTGCACAAACATATAGTTCACTTATTTGAAATCAAAGAGAGCAATCTCTTTTTTTGTTGAGGTGAAATATGTCAAATAAAAATAAAATAATCAGATTAAAACTAATTAAATTATACGGTCAAATTTGTATGCTGGGTGAACCTTTAACTAAAGAGAACTATATAACACTTCATCACATACTTAAAAAACAGTACAAAGGAGCAACCACAATTGATAATGGGGCGTTGTTAAGTTTATTTATGCACCAAGACCTACATTTCATTGAGAATTGGTACTACAACGAATACGACTATATAAATGATTATTTAAGATATTACAAAGAAACGAGAGATGAACAAGAGAAAAAAAGGATGAATGGTTATGTTAAAAAACTCACGAAAGAAATCAAAAACAACAAAGTTCGAAAATAAAAAAGAATTTGAATGTAAGATTGAATATTTAATGAGAAATAGTTGTAGCCGATGTCCTAAAAATCGCGAATGTGAAGAGAGTGATAGAGATGATATTGATTATAAAAGCAATACCACCAACTATAAACAAGTACATTGGGAGAACAAATCGATGGGAATACCAAAAAGATAAAAAAGAATTTCAAAACATTGCAAGGTTGATGACATTGAAAGATAGACCAAAACAACCTATTGAAAGTTGCAAAATAACAATAACATATTACTTTAACGATAAAAGAAGAAGAGACCCAAGTAATTTTGATAAGTTTGTTTTAGATTTTTTAGTAGAGAGTGGTTTTATAACAGATGATAACTACTTTGTAATAAAAGAATTTACAACAAAAGCGTATGTAGATAAAGACGACCCAAGAACTGAAATAGAAATAATCGAAATAGAAGAGGTGTAATATGCCAGAGGCAATAATAGATTTAATAGGTGTAATAGTATTTGGGTTAATATTAACATCAGGAATAATTTATGTGATAGAAA